>DAOMRL010000046.1:448-6862 GCA_035445865.1 Candidatus Levyibacteriota bacterium | reverse complement strand
GCTATCAGGAATTCTTCTCGTACGAGCATTCTGCAATGTATGTTGGAATTTCTCTATAATTCCTATATGTTTTCCATTTTCCATAGTATAGATTTGTATAAGTTGAGATACGTGTCAACGAACGGGAGTATATTTATCGTATCGTAAAAAAAAGCAACAAATCAAGAGGCAGTTTAGCCTTTTTCAGACACTTCAATTGATTCATCAGGTACCGCACGCTCAGGATCAATCATAAATCCTTTTAGATCTTTTCTGCCGACAATAATCGGATATGACAAATGAGAACGATCAACAACTGAAGCATCAGTTGTAATTTTTTTTCCTGCTAATTCAAAGGTTACGCTAATAAGTGGACGGAATTTTTGTCCGCTCGCAGAACGTATAAATACTTTTCTATCATCAGTAAGTGGTATTTCTAATTCTTTTACAAGATTTACATCTATTGAGGTTCTAAACGCGCCGGTATCAAGTTTTGCATCAACAGTTTTAACTTTTTCTTCGTTTATTACTTTTACTTGTTCAATCACACCCAACACTTTCTTTTCTATCTGTACTTTAGTTGCAAATGGAGCAGCAAATAACGATTTTGCTACCTCTACTCCTCGTTCTGCGCTCGGAATATCCATGTTTTCGACTCTTTCAAGTCTTGTTCGCAAAGAAGCAAGGTTTGCAATCTGAATTGAAAGACCTGGACGTGCATTGAGCTCTAAAATCAGTGGTCCCTTTTTACCGTCAATTACTAAGTCGACACCAACATATCCAAGACCGGAGGCAAGTTGAGTTTTTGTTGCCATCAAAAGTAATGTATCCCACTCAGGCATTTTTATTCCTTGTACTTTAATTTTTGTCTCAGGAATATAATGAATGACTTTATCGTGCCATACAGCATTTGTGGTAATTCCTGTCTTAATATCAATTCCCAGCGCAAGTGCTCCTTGATGGAGATTTGCTTTTCCTCCTGATTCACGAGTTGGTAGTCTCATCATAGCCATTACCGGTACTCCGTTCAGTACAATTATTCGAATATCCGGAATACCGACAGCTTTTATTTTTTTAAAAAATGGATTTTCCGTAAGCCTCTCTTCAATAAATGCCCGATCAGGTAAATATTGCAAAGAGTAGGCACCTTCCAGAGTATCTAAAACATGATTTTCTAAATTTTCAACCGTATACTCTTCTCCGCTAAATGATGTACCTTTTTGCCCGTCCCATCCTTTTATAGGTAATATTCCACCGCCACCCCATCCTCGTGCTGGCTTGATAGCAAATCCTGATTCAGGAAGCAATTTCCAGTTAAATCCTTTAATATCTTCGCGGGATGAAAATTCTGCAAAGAGATCAGCCGTTGGAATACCGTTTGCCATAAGCATTTTTTTTGTTTCCAGCTTATCATCTGCCACATAATATCGTGATGGTTTGTTATATCGTCTAATGTAGAGGAAATTACGGGCATTCATGCCCAGTACTTTTTTACTGATTGCCATGGTGTGTTATAGGAGAAAATCTAAAGTATTCGGTAAATCGCAGACCGAAATATCTTCCAATAATAATATTTACCGGAACTACCAAAAGCATTATCTCAGGATATACAATGACAAAGTTTCGGATTGGTTCGTATGATAGTAGGAAATAGCCTAAGACCCCTAGAAAAATTGTGATAGCTGAGATCATAAGGATATCAGGAATACTCCTATCAATTTGTAACTCAACGATGTTTTGACTGAGTAAAATAAGTAATAGTACAGGGAAAATGGATATTTGGGTAACTGCTAAAATTCCTGCCTCAGCACTCAAAGTAAGTGTAGCTAAAATGCCGACAGACACAATAAAAATAGTGAGTGCCATTTTTGCAAACTGCATGATCCTGATTTTGCGCAAAATTACCCGTGCAAGGGTGGATGAAAATACAATAGCAACCAGTAAAATAAGCCCTGCAGCAAGACCAGTTGCGACCAGTGTTATAGCAAGTGCTACAGGCAATAACATAGCAAGAGACGGTACACCAACGACATGTCTGAAAAGACGACCGCTGTAGCAAGAAGTGGAAGTAATAAAATCAAAATCACGGTATTTACCGGGACACCGATACGGATTGAGTGTTGAACAGCAAAGCCGATAAAGTTAACAACATTTGGATTTTCAATGGGACGTCCGGCAAATAATTCACGGATCCTCTTATTTCGTTCTTCATTAGGATCAACTCTAGTAACGTCTTCCTCTTGTAACTTTTCGAGCTGTTCTCTTTGCTCTGCTGAGATTGATGCTTCTGCTTCGTCTGTTGCAGGTACATCTGTCTCTACAAGGGGTGCTGTAGGGAAAGCTCTCTGTGCAGATACAGGTTGAATGTTAATGAAAAATGCAAAAAAGACAATAAATATAAATAATTTCTTCATAGTAGTATTGTACTGGAAATCAAACAAGGGAATCAATAACGAAGAGTCTGTGCAAGTTTGTCAATTTGCTTGCGACGTTCTGATAATTCTGGGTTGCCATCAGCGATAGTCTGTGCTTTTTTTAAATATTCCTGAGATTTTTGTTGATAGGCTTTAAAAGCCTCTGCAAGCTTCATATACCCGCCACTTACCCATACATCTTTAGCGTATTGTGAAGGCTCTTCAGTTTGTTCTAATTGATTAACTAATTCTTCAAGTCTTTTTTGTGCAGACTCATCACCATTTTTTGCTTCAGCAGCACATAGATGGATTTTCATATCAAGCAATACAGAAGGACGGTTGTGAGATTCTGGAGGATTTTGTTCCATATGTGTCACTGCTTCTTGATAACTTGATACTGCTTGAGAGATTTCTCCTAAATCCTCAAGTACTTTAGCATAGTTGTACATTGGAAGAGCAAGTGCTGTTGGGTCTCCTGCTTCTTGTGCAATTTCTACTGATGCCATCATTTCATGTTTGGCAAGAATAAGCAGCCGTCTGCTCTCGCTCTCTTGTTGATTTGCATAATTTCTCAGTGTAATTGAACGGTCTGCAAGAAGTTCTGCAAAGCCCGCCGAATCATCTGCAGTATCATATGCAAGTAATGCGTCATCTCCACGATACAGAGACTCAGCAGTATTTCCTGCTTCTCTAGCTTGAGCTGCCTGTGCATGTAGTTTTCGTCCTTCTGATTCCATAGCTGTATTATATCAAATACATATATCTAAAAGTGAACATGTACAGTATATCATGGAACACTTTGGAGAAAAGTTTGAGAAGAATTTATTTTACTTTGCAGAAGTTCAACATAATTATTGAATAATTAAATTGTATCTGATTAACTGTTAAAGAATGAAAATCTGGTTAAAAAGAATTTTAATGACTTTATTGGTCTTTTTCATTCTATTGGTTAGTTGGATGAATGTAACTCCTGGTTATTTTCAAGAAGAAGGTTGTTGCGGTGTTGAATATGTAGTTGATACTGAAAGTGATGAACTAATTCCAATGGCATGCCCACTGGTAGTATGTGTACTAACTCCATTGGACTATCTCAAACTACTGACTGCAAGCCTAGACTTCTATAAATAGCCTATCTTGGCTAAGCGATTAGGATGTGAGCGACCAGGGGCTCGAACCCTGAACCGATTCCTTAAGAGGGAATTGCTCTACCAATTGAGCTAGTCGCCCTACTTTTGGAGAAAAAACCTTTATTTTCTCCATTTCCTTATTTTGTATATAAAAAAGTGCCCCTGGAGGGAATCGAACCCCCATTACTGGTTCCGAAGACCAGCGCTTTATCCGTTAAGCTACAAGGGCATAATGAACAAGATTTTCACAAATTCATTAAAATAAGATGTAACCCTCAAATTTTACCAAAAATGATGTTCAGTAACAATACAGAATATCCTATAGCTATTTTTAGAATTTGTGCTATACTATGCGCATGGAAACGCTAACAGCTCGTGGAGTTGAAATTGATACTGAAAAGCCTATATCTAGTGTCGCACTATTAAGTACACGACGTATAGGAGAGATTGAGGAAGGGATATTAAGTTCTCTTAAAGAGACTGGTGTTCAGACTGTTGACTTAGTTAACTCTGTTGACAACCTTGAAAATTATGATCGTACTGTTTTCCCTAATCCAATGTATTCTAATATCACTCTCATTGAAGGTATACAAACATTAGTAAAACCCTCCCCTGTCCGAGTTTGGAATAGTGAGCAATATCCTCATTATCCACTTCCCAAAAGTGGTATGAAAATGCTTGCTAATGCTCGATATCAAGCAGAACGGTTATTAGGAAAAGAAAATATACCGGGAGGCAGATTGAGAATGCTTGGAGAGATGTTTCAATTGGCAGAATCAGGAATTGATTTTAAACTTTCAGTATACTCAGAGGTCAATAGACGTTTTTTTGAAGAAATGGGAATTGATGCACAAAGAGTTCCTCCAGGATACTTTAAAGAGCTTGGCCATGATTTGGGAATACCTATGGAACAGCGCACTACAGATGTTGTCTTTTTAGGATCAACGAAAGGTAATAGAAGAGAAAAAATTGTACGTGAATTGCAGTATGAGTTTAGTAAAAGAAAAGTTGGTGAAAAAGAAATTTGTTTTGAAGTATATGATATCGAAAATCTTGGTCATGGTCTTGTTTATGGTAATGAGAGAACGAATATATTGAATAATTCAAAAATAATGCTTAGTCTTGCCAGGGATCCACATGACGATCATATATTCCGACACTTTCTAGCAGGAGCAAATCGTACTGCACTTATTGCAGAGAAAACGTCGAGTGATGATACAGATGCAATAAAGCCATTCTTAGAAGGGGAGGATTTAGTTATGGAAGATATTGTGCATATCCCTGATCGAGTACAAAATCTTCTTACAGATATAGATGAGATTAATAGATTGGCTGATAATCTTCATAAGATGGTAATGTCTCTTCCTACTACTGACATGGTACAAGAAGTTATCAGATAACATTGAACATCTTCCTTTTGAGCTTTTTTTGATATACTAACAATATGGAGCCATACCTATCAATTGTAATCCCAATTTTTAACGAGGAAGACAGCGTACACGAGCTTGTTGAGCAGATTCAATCTGCTATGAAAAAACTAAGCAAGCCGTATGAAATAATTTTTGTTGATGATGGGTCTACCGATAAAACAGTCATAATTTTAAAAAATCTCAAGAAAAAATTGTCACAAATACAGATTTTATCTCACAGGAGAAATCTTGGAAAATCTCATGCTTTAATGCATGGATTTGAACGTGCACAGGGAAAATATATTGCAACACTTGATGCAGATTTACAAGACAATCCAGAAGAAATTGTATTATTACTTTCATATTTAAAAAATCAAGATCTGGATATGGTTACTGGATGGAGAAAAAATCGCCAGGATACAGGAAGTATCAAATCAGTATCCCGTATTGCAAACGGATTTATCTTAAAAGTGTTCAAACTCACCATCCATGATTTAAATGCAGGATTAAAAGTATATAAAGCAGAAGCTGCAAAAGAGCTTAATTTATATGGAGGATTACATCGCTTTATACCAATCATGTTATCTGAGCTTGGATATAAAGTCGGGGAACACGAAGTAAAAAATAGACCAAGAAAATTTGGCTATTCAAAATATCGTGCATCAAAAGTACTGACTGATCTACCGGATCTTTTTACCATTTATTTTTTAACAAAATTCACCGACAAGCCGTTACACTTTTTTGGAAGAATAGGATTTGTCCCACTTTTTAGCGGATCTTTGATTCTCGGCTACCTGTCCATTTTGAGATTGTTTTTTGACCAGTCGATAGGAACCCGTCCACTTTTGATGTTTGGAGTATTGATGGTAATTTTTGGTATGCAACTTATGTTGACAGGACTTTTGGGTGATTTAATTGTCAATATGAATATGAAAAAAAGGCACAAGCTCACGACCCATTATGAGGAATAGTACTGTAATTGAACACGGGAAAAGAATAGTTCGATTTTTACTAGGCGTTCCTCTTACTCTTACAGCATTTTATTTTATCGGATTATTTCTCTGGAATTCACGAGATAATATTTACTTTTCTATAACTCATGCAAATTATTTCTTGTTTTTATTGGGAATTGTTTTTTTCTTTTTGTTTTTCTTCTTAAAAAATATCATTTGGATCAAGATATTACAAAATTTAGGAGCACACGATATCAATACTGCAAAAAGCTTTTTTTTGATGTCATTTTCTGAGACAAAACGATATATTCCAGGAAGTATTTTTGCGTTTGTAGCCCGTGTAAAATCATTTAATGATGCCAATATCCCGGCCAAATTACTGGTAAAGTCACTGGTTATAGAATCATTGTTACTCATGATTCCCAGTATGCTTATCAGTATCCCGGGACTGTTATTTATCTATCCTCGCCTGCAAACACAATTTCCTGAACATGCTCAATCACAACTGGGGTGTGGAATATCGCGCCGACTT
>DAOMRL010000046.1:0-438 GCA_035445865.1 Candidatus Levyibacteriota bacterium | reverse complement strand
TCCTGAACATGCTCAATATGTTTTGCCTGCTGTTGCAGGCATTGTACTTTTTTCATTTTTTGTCATGGGTGCAGCAATTGTTATTGCTAAAAAAAAATTAGGAGTTGTACATTTTTCCGTGCGGTCTCTTGTGCCATATATTGATCTTTTCTTTCTCTCAGCTCTATCTTGGATATTTTTTGGAATAGGTAACTATCTTGTAGCAAGCTCTCTACATCTTTTAGATGCACGATATATTGCTGAATTTACTTCCTTTTTTGTTCTTGCATGGTTTGTCGGTTACATTAGTATCGTCACACCGATGGGTCTTGGGGTGAGAGAAGGAATTATGGTTGTAGGTCTTGCACCGTTTGCTCCTCTTGCCATTACATCACTGATTGCGCGTTTTTCCCGGATTGGATTTATGGCAAGTGAGTTTTTATTCTTATTTGCCAGCTA
>DAOMRL010000045.1:4763-6868 GCA_035445865.1 Candidatus Levyibacteriota bacterium | reverse complement strand
AATCCGAGCAAAGCCATCACTTCCCATGGCAAGTGATGTATACGAACCAAAGTCAAGCGTAGGATCAACAATTGTTAGAACCCATGTGCTGTCTGCATATACCTTTTGAAAGGGGAGAAATGAGGAGCTGATAAGGCAGATAGAAAAAATAAGTAGTAGTCTATATGCCCTCTTTTTCATGATAAAATGTTCAACTATTTGAGTATAAAAAATTGGATTTTATTATGCAAGATTCAAACATATATGCATTGTATAATTTTAGGAAGGAAGAAGTGACGGCTGTGTAGTATATAAGATGATGGTTTAGATTGATATATCAACTTAAATTAGGATAATGGCATTTTTTGAATTTTTTTCCTGAACCGCACCAACATGGATCATTTCGTCCAATTTTTGCTTCTTTATTTGCAATTGTTTTATGTTTTTTCTCTGTTTCTTTTGCTTTTTCTTTAATCTTTGCCACTCCTTCAGCACCTATTTCTGCTTCAGGTTGATTGGTAATACCTTCATTTGCATGGGTGTGAGGGGCATGATTGTGCTGAACTTGGATGTTAACCCGGAATGCCCGATGTACTATCTCATCATCAATTGCACTCATCAATGTCTCAAATAACTTAAATGCTTCTTTTTTGTATTCTACAATCGGATCGCGTTGTGCAAATCCCCTGAGACTTATACCGGTCCTGAGATCCTCAATAGAAGTTAAATGTTCCATCCAAAGATTATCACTTGTCTGCAATGCAATAGCTTTCATAATCTGATCAATATTGTCTCGGCTAAACTCGTCTTCCCGCTTTTTCTCAATACTTTCCACCACTCCATAGAGAAAATCAATGACTTCTTGTGTTGATTTTCCTTCAATATTTGCAATCAGATGTTTTTGCGAGTGCTCATCAAAGTTGATAACAGTCATAAAGTCTTCAAGAATTTTTTGATATCCACCCTGTTCCTGATTAACGTCTAGATTAACCATCACTGTACGCTCAATCACTGCACGTACTTTTTGCATCATAAGATCTGTGGGATTTTCTTTTCCTTCCAGAATTTTTCGTCTCCGAGAGTAAATAATTTCACGCTGCTTGTTGAGCACATCATCATAATCAAGGGTTCTTTTTCGAGATTCAAAGTTAAATCCTTCAACTTTTACCTGTGCTTGCTCCAACACTTTTGTCACTAGCCCATGAGTTAACGGCTGATCTTCAGGAAAATTAAATCTGGTCATCATACCTGAGATCTGGTCACCACCAAAAATCCGCATCAGATCATCTTCAAGAGAAAGTACAAAAAGAGAGACTCCTGGATCACCTTGACGACCGGAACGACCACGAAGCTGGTTATCGATCCGTCTACTTTCATGTTTTTCAGTACCGATTACAAAAAGTCCACCTGCTTTGACAACATCATCATGAGATTTTTTCCATTCTGCATACTCTTTTTCAAATTTCTTTTTTCCTTTGTCACCTTGATATTCCTTTTCAAAACTTGAGGGAGCCTGTCCACCTAAAATAATGTCAACACCGCGTCCTGCCATATTAGTGGCAACCGTTACTGCCCCACGCCGACCTGCTTCACTAATAATGAGTGCTTCTTGTAAATGATTTTTTGCGTTAAGTACCTGGTGAGTAATCTTTTTCCGTTTAAGAAGCTCTGCAATAATTTCATTTTTTTCAATTGAGGTTGTACCGACAAGAACTGGTTGTCCTATTTTGTGTGCTTTTTCGATCTCTACCACAACAGCTGCATATTTTGCCCGCATCGTTTTATAAATCTGATCCGACATATCTATACGCTGAATAGGATTATTGGTGGGAATGGTTACTACATCTAATTTATAAATCTTAAAAAATTCTTCTGCCTCAGTAATAGCTGTACCGGTCATACCTGCCAAAATTTCATACATACGAAAATAATTTTGCAAAGACACGGTAGCAAGCGTTTTTGATTCCTGTTGTACTTGTACATTTTCTTTTGCTTCAAGTGCCTGATGTAATCCTTCTGACAACCTGCGCCCCGGAAGGAGTCGACCGGTAAATTCATCAACTAAAATGACTTGTCCTTCACGAACAATATATTCTTTATTTCGATGATAAAGCGTTTTTGCTTTT
>DAOMRL010000045.1:0-4715 GCA_035445865.1 Candidatus Levyibacteriota bacterium | reverse complement strand
AATCTTTTTCATAAATATCACGGATTCCAAAAAGAGACTCTATTTTTGAAATTCCATGATCTGTCAAATGTGCAGTTCTGAATTTTTCGTCAATTTTAAAATCTGTATCTGCACGCAATTTTTCTACAACCTGTGCATATTCATAATATTTACTTGAAGGGGTACTATCAGGCATAGAGATAATATGAGGAGTACGAGCTTCATCAATAAGTACTGAATCTACTTCGTCAACAACAGCAAAATAATGTTCGCCTTGTACAAGCTCATTCATCTCAAATTTCATGTTGTCACGAAGGTAATCAAAGCCAAATTCAGAGTTTATACCATACACAACATTTTGCTCGTATGCTTCTTTGCGTGAGATTGGTCTGAGGTGTGACAAACGATAGTCATTTGCTGACTCATCGGTATATTCACTGTCATATACAAATGACGCATCATTAATAATAGAAGAGACACTCATACCTAAGAAGTGAAATACTGTTCCCATCCATCCTGCGTCACGACGTGCAAGATAATCATTTACTGTCACCAGATGTACTGAGTGACCAGTCAATGCATGGAGATAGAGAGCTGGTACTGCAGATAGTGTTTTTCCTTCACCTGTTTTTTGTTCTGCAACTTTACCTTGGGCAAGAACAATAGCAGCAAGCATCTGCACATCATAAGGCCTCATGCCAATTGTTCGAAATGCTGCTTCACGAACCAAGGCAAACGCTTCTGGGAGCACAAGATATACACTGGTACCATCCGCAATCTGTTGTTGGAGCGCTTTTGTTTTTTTAGGAAAATCAGCATCTTTGAGCTTTTTCATCTCTTTTTCAAGAGCATTGATTTCGTCAACAATAGGCTGAAGTTTTTTTACTTCACGGTCATTAGAATCAAAATATTTGGAGACAAATTTTAGAATAGGTTATAGATCTAAGAGCAGTAGCACAATCTCCCAATTTTATCACGAATAGCTTCCACTCACAACTAGAAGCCTATCTTTTTATTGAGCAGAACTACCAACTACACTATGAGAAGTCTGCTATGCAGACGGAGAGATTTTATCAAACCCTGTATATTTTCGAAGGATCTCAGGAATAATGACTGTTCCGTCTTCCTGCTGGAAATTTTCAAGTATTGCAATAATTGGCCTTCCTATTGAAAATGCAGTTCCATTTAAGATTTGCACGTATTCTGTCCCCTCTTTTGTTCGGTATTTTGTATTGAGTCTGCGACTTTGGAAATCGGTAACAGTAGATACTGATGTTACCTCACGATATTTTTCTTGCGTCGGGATCCATGCTTCAATATCATATTTGCGCGCTGCCGGAAAACCCAGATCACCGGTACACATTTTAACCACTTGGTGGGGTATATTTAATTCTTGGAAGAATTTTTCTTCAAGTCCCAGCAAAAATTCGTGTTCTGTATCATCTTCACCTTGTTTCACAAATGATACCATCTCTACTTTATTAAACTGGTGTACCCGTAAAATTCCTCGAGTATCTTTCCCATAACTCCCTGCTTCCCGTCTAAATGACGGAGAATACCCAACATATCGTTTTGGTAATTCTTCTTCAGACAATACTTCATCTTTATGGATTGGTGCAATTGCATGTTCTGCTGTAGCTACTAGAACTAATTTATCTTTTTCAAGCCTGAACATATCTTCATCTCCCCCATGTTCCATATATCCAAGCCGTTTCATGGTATCTTCAGTAATAAGTACAGGCGGAATAATCGGTATAAATCCTTCAGGAATTAACGTATCCATTGCGTATCGTACTAACGCCTGTTCAAGTAACACTCCTTGGTTTTTAAGATAATAAAATCTACTTCCTGATACTTTTGTTGCCCGCTCAATATCAATAATGTCAAGCAACTGACCAAGTTCTACATGATCACGAGGTTTAAATGAAAAAGTAGTTGGTTCTCCATATGTTCTGATTACTTCATTTTCTGTGTCATCTTTCCCTATTTTTACATCATCTTTTGCAGGGTTTGGAATAGTCCATAACATTTCTTGCAGTTTTTCTTCTAATTCTTTGAGCCGTGGCTCTAGCTCATCAAGCTTTACTTTTAATTCTTTCCCTTTCTCAATGTCACGAGATTTTGCAGCTACATTTCTTTCGGCACGAAGATTTTGTACTTGTGTAGAAATCTCTCGATATTCACGGTCTGTATCCAATAAACCACCAACGTCCACTGCTACACCTTTATCTGCAGCAGATTGTTGTACTTTTTCCGGATTTTCTTGTATGTATTTTATATCCAGCATATGTGTGATTATACTACTTTTTTACTTTATTTAAATATTCTTTAAATTTCTCAAGCGCTTGTCTACGATGAGACATTGCATTTTTTTCATATGATTCCATCTCACCCCAGGTTTTATCATAACCTTCTGGAAGAATAAAAGAATCAAAACCCCAACCTTTATCTCCTCGAGGCTCAACAAAAGTACCTGCTATTTCTCCGGTAAAAATAAAAACCTTGTTACCATCATGATATCCAATTGCAGCAACTATCCGTACTTTCCTATTTTTTTCTAGTGAGAGCCATTTATTAATGGTCTCAAGCCCATTTGAAACATGAAGATGTTTTACCAGCGCTCCCGGAAAACCGTTCCAAGCTTCAATATATAGTCCTGCGTCATCAACTATTAATGGCTTTTTAACTATTTGATATGCACTTTCTGCTTTTTTATGTACTACTTTTTCAACATCTAAATCTTGAATCTCCTGAACATCTATATCAGCTATTTCAATAGGGATTTCCAAAATAGACTGTGCCTCTTTTACTTTATTTTTATTTCCCGTTACAAAAACTAGAGAATTCATTTAAATTTCCGTAAATCGTCTTTTTACAAATTGCGGATCAAGTGAAGTGATAAGCCATGCTGCTTTTGGACCACTTGGCTTTCCTAAAATTGCAGTATAGATTGCCTGAAATGCATCTCGTCCACCAAGCTCTATACCTTTAGCAAGATCGTACAACTCTACTTGTAGCTGTTCTGCTGTTGGAGTATCATCTAAAAGCTGAGCAAGTTTGCGAAGATATTCTTTTTGTAACTCACTCAATCCAGATACTGCTTCGGGCATATTTTCCTGAACCGTAAATCTATCATTTTCAGGAGCAAAATTTTCTAACCAATATTTTGCATATGGTGCCCAATTAAGCAATCCTTCTTTTTCAATAGTTTCCTGCATATTTGGCATCTGTACCCATTGGGCAAGTGTAGTAAATCGAACATTGGGTGGTTGTTGAATTTCACCAACTTGTGACAATTCAAATGTACGCGCATAATCATCTTTTGTACCATCAAAATAGTGCTGTGCATACTCCTGATACTCATCAAATAATTTAGGAATAATCTGTGGGTCTGTAGGATCAAAATTTGTTTGCTGATATATATTCATTTTTACAATTAAAAACCTCAATAATTCAGGTGGTAAAATTTGCAACATATCTGAAGCTGCAGATCCTACTCCTTTTGAAGATGACATTTTTTTACCACCAATCAACATCCACTCATATGCAATAGGATAAGGAACTGAATATGAGAGTACTCGTTCAGCAACTAGTGATGCAAGATCATGTGATCCGCCTTTACTCATATGGTCTTTTCCAGCACCTTCTACTGTCACTCCAATTGCCTGCCATTTGACTGCCCACTCTACTTTCCAAGGCATTTTGCCGGCAAAACGAGACTCATCACTGTACGGAGACACGCTTCCTTCATACCCGCACCCAGGTGTCCAATCTGTTGCATCAACAGGACATTTATAATGGACTTTTTCTCCATCCCAGTTATAGACACGGGTTGTCGAAACTTTGCCACATTGTTCACAATATACTTGAAATGGATACCAATCTTTTGCAATTTCTTTTTTATACAACTCTTCATAGATCTTTCGAACAGTGTCAGCATTGTCTAATACTTTTTTAATACCATCATTCATTTTCCCTGAAGTATACAAATCTTTTGTCCATAAAATTTCCGGATGAAAGCCAATTGCATTAAATGTATCCATAAATTCTTGTGCATAATACGCTGCAAAATTTTCATATCCTTCAATAGGGGATGGAATTTTATACAGTGGTACTCCAAGATACTGCTCATATTCTTCACGGGATAAGTATGACGGAATATCATCCATAGGATCGTGATTTTCAAACACATACGTGTATCGAGTATCTACATCCAGCTCTTTAAGTGAACGATGGATCAACCCATGAATAACAACTCCCATGAGAGCGCCCACATGAATACGACCACTTGGGGTTTTCATATCGTCAACCCACTCAAGCGGTAAATTCCGTTCTTTTAATTTTTGTGCTACTTCATCTGACCAATACATATATGTAATGTAACTACTAACGGCATTATATCCTATTTTATCTGATATCAAAGAAATGTGCGAGGGTGAACGAATCCACCCCCGCACAAACGAGTATGGTAACTCATGCAAGTTATGTGTGTGACTTACACAAGTCCGTAATGACGATCCCACTTCCAGTCAGGAGCAAGATTTTGGTGAAACTCCTGCTGACAAATTTCGAAGTGCATCTGGCCAGCTCCTAGGACAAGCTCATTGTCCATACTTGTCTTGTACAAGTACATGAACCCCTCGCTCATCAGAAGCTCAGGAACTGATGACTCAACTTTCCAGCGATGGACATTGAGCACCTCTCTCTTTCCTGTCTTCAATCCCTCTCGCTTAAGA
>DAOMRL010000044.1:2346-6908 GCA_035445865.1 Candidatus Levyibacteriota bacterium | reverse complement strand
ATCCCGAAATTATTTTTCTTTTCAACAATTTCTGGTCCATAAGGAACGTATCCCACTCCTAGAAATGTTCCAGAACGAAGTATAGTGTGGAAAATAGTATATTGATCTAATTTAAAATCTTTAGGAACATTCCAGTTATCATATGTTTTACTTTTAATACCAGGTAAGAGATACTCTTCTAAAAATCCATCCCGAATATAAGGAGGCATATTGAGAAGACCTTGCAGATACGTAAGGTACTCCCCTCTACCAGCCCGTGCTTCAGCTTGTGATTCTCTTTCAAATCGAACTACACCGTTTTTAACTTCTGGTACAGTCCCTACCCAATATTGCTCTTTCATCTAACTCTTCCCGACATCTGCTACTAAATTGTCCGGAAGTCTAAAAAGGCCTTCATCAAGACGCTTTTGATCAAGAAAATGTGCAATAAATCCAACAGACCTGGAAAGTACAAATAACGCATTAAAAAATTCTGTATTGACGAGTTCTTGGAGTTTTTCAGATGAATATCCTTCTTTTTCAGATAAAATATCTAACAATACACAGGCAATTGCACCATCTACATTGAGTATCAGATTTCCTTTTTTATTTACTGTTAGCTGTTCAATCGATTTTGCAAATGTAGTAAAGTGAGTGTTTTCTAAATTGTCTGTAAACTTCAGGATTTCAGCAACCCGAGGATCCGGCATATCTACTCGATATTTTTTATGTCCGATACCGGCAATATATTCTTTCCTTTTTGCAAAATCTTCAACAAAGTCTACAGATCTAATATTTTTTGTAACTCCAAGTAACCAATTATTTGCAGCTTGATTTATTGCTCCTCCAAAACGTGGTCCAATAGTGAGCAGTCCCGTTGCAAGAGAGGATGGGAGGTCTCTACCAGCTCGCGCCGTTACAATCGTATTTACAGCGCCTGACACATACGGACCGTGATCAACTAATAATCGTAAAATAAAATCAACACATTCTTCAAATTCTTTACTCTGTATTTTGTGACCTAAAAACATTGAAGATACAATTGTGGCAAATGATTTTCCTTTTGCAACTGATAACAAATCCTCTCCTAAGATTGTTGCAACTCCATCAACATCTCCGCTTATACTTGTCGCAATCAACGCGTGTTGTCTATTCTGGAGCTCATCCATACCGACAGTATACTCCTTTTCCTGCTCAGTTTTTCCAGGAATACCAGCAATAAGATTTACAAATTCATCAAATGATCCCGCAACTTGTACACCTGCATTTTTTAATACTTCACCTTTTTCTTTTGCTCCTTCTCCTTTAGTCTTTGCCATAGCTTTTGCGTGTCCAAACTGAGGCGGCTCATCAAAAAAATCAGAAATTACTCCAGCTATATATGCTATCACAGGCTTTGTTACCTTACCTGATTGGATAAGTTCTGCCACTGCATATTCATCACTTCCACCCAATTCCCCAAAATACACAATACTCTCTGTTGCAGGGTCATCTTGAGCCATCTGAAATGCATCTTTCGGTTGCAGAATAGGAAAACGATCTCCGCCAAATGCAAGTGCAAAGGAAAGTCTTTTTTGTGCAAGCGACACAATTCTAATTATTTCATTTGTCATTCCTCCGCTTGCTGAAAATACTGCTACAGTACCGGGAGTAAAAACTTGAGACTCAGTTAATTGTCGATGATCTACTCCTCCTATAGCCCCCAGTTTTAAAACATCTGGAATTAATAGCCCAACACTTGCCGGTCCAAGTATGAATTTTTCCATTTTTTGGGCAGTCCGATACAATGTAAGCGCATGCTCCTCAGGAACGTCTTCAGCAAACACTACACCACCCATAATGTTTGGAAAATGTAGTGCTTCTTGCGAGTAAGTTAGTACCCGCCGTCCAGATGATAAATTTATAAATAACGTTACTTCTTGTTTTATATGTTCTGATAATTGATTAAGAGAAGAAACCACAGGGATTGTAATCTCTTTTTTGCCATAAAAAAATCGTTCAAATTTTCTCCCACCCGCCACAATAGTTACTACACTTGGAGTTTCTTTTCCTGATATAAAATCAAAATCAAGAATACTCTGGATTATTGCCTTGTGACTGCCAATGGCTAATATACGATGATTTGATTTACGGAGTTGATCTATATGTATCATATTAATTATTGAGTGCTGTTCGTACAATTTCAGTAAGTACAATATCCGGTCCGGATACTTGTCCGTACAATCCATTTTTTTCTAAAAATTCTCTCATCATGAGCAAACCTTCTTCTTGATTTGGTCCACCCCGTCTGACGTATACTTTTACTCCTGACGTGCGCAATTCATCTGCAAACTCTTCAATTGCCCGGATCACTCCCAGGAATGTTTTACGAACATCAGTAAAGTTTGCGACCCCTCCTGCAATAATGAGTACTTTTTTTGAAGCTTGCGAGTGAAGCAAAAACTGCAATAAATTTTTCGTATATAAATAGGTTTCTTCTTCATTAGGGTTTCCGCTGTATTCTCCATAATTTGCTAGGTCTTTTCCATGTCCAAGACTCGCAACCTCATCAGCAAGCACGATACTTGCTCCACCTCCTGAGAGTAACATGAAAACAGACCCATTTGGATTTAGTGGAACAAACTTAAAAGATGCCTGACTTTTTGATGCAAGCTGTTCAATATTTTTTTCTTCTTGAGTCTTTTCTCGTATATCTCCTGACCTAAAATCACTTTCTGTCCATGCTCCTTCTACAGAGAACATTCCTGCACTATCAACCTCAACTGCTAGATCAAGAATTATGACGTTGGAGTTATCAATTACAAATGGATTTATTTCTAAAAAAGACATGTGATATTTATTCATCACTCCCATAATCTGAGAAATAAACAGCTGTGGAACACCTAACTCTTTTTCAATTGCTGCAGTTTCTTCTGTTTCATTGTCAGCGTGAATAATTGCTTCTTGAGCGCTCCCTGATTCTTCTATATCAATACCTCCTGTTGTGGAATAAAAGACCTGAAATCCTTCACGCACTCGCTCAAGTGAAAGATATTTTTCCTCGGATTGTTCGTGAGGTACCATTTCTTCAACTATGATGTGTGCGTATCCTTTTTGTGTGAGTTCTGAAACAAATTCCCTCACTTCATCTTGTGATTTGTCTACCGCTACAAGCCCTTGTTTCATACGTTTTTTGATACCCTCATCAACTTTTACAACATATTTTTTAGCTGAATTTAATGAATCAACAGAATTTGTACCGGAATAGGGTAACTCTAAGTAATTATGGAGTAATTTTTTAGCAGTAAGTTCAGAGATCTTTACCCGAGCCATGAAGATATTATAACAGTAAGTAGTTTGTAGTT
The DNA here is from genome assembly GCA_035445865.1 of Candidatus Levyibacteriota bacterium. GTDB lineage: Bacteria > Patescibacteriota > Microgenomatia > Levybacterales > GWA1-39-11 > JBDHUV01. Next base: position 3,585 of record DAOMRL010000044.1, on the reverse strand, counting down.
GGTAGTTTAATGAAGACGAAATTATTCAATTCTTCCGGTGAATGTGGATTTAGCAAGCATTCCTTGCACGATGTTTTGTGGCACTTCTTCGTAGTGAGAAGCTTCCATATAACTTGATGCACGACCTTGTGTCATAGACCGAAGTGTTGTTGCATATCCGGAAAGCTCTGCAAGAGGAACCATAGCGAGCACAATTCGTGCATTTCCGCGTTCTTCAGTACCAGCAATTTGCGCTCTTTTACTTGAAAGATCTCCGATTACAGTACCCATAAATTCTTCAGGAGTTGTAACCTCAACTTTCATGATAGGTTCAAGTAATACAAGTCCTGCTTTTTTAGAGCCATCTTGGAATGCCATAGACCCTGCAATTTTAAATGCCATTTCAGAAGAGTCTACATCATGAAATGATCCATCATATAGAGTTACTCGTACATCAACCAGTGGATATCCAAGCAAGACTCCACGTTCCATAGCTTCTTGAATACCTTTATCAATTGGAGTAATAAATTCACGAGGAATTGCTCCTCCTTTAATCGCATCTACAAACTCGTATCCTTCACCTCGTGGCATTGGTTCAATTTTGATCATTGCGTGTCCATATTGTCCTTTACCTCCGGTTTGGCGGATATATTTACCTTCACCACTTGCTTCACGTGCAATAGATTCTTTATACGCTACCTGTGGTGCACCGACATTTGCCTCAACACCAAATTCACGCTTCATGGTCTCAACTTTTACTTCTAGTTGTAATTCTCCCACACCTGAAATAATGGTTTGTCCTGTTTCATGATCAGACTTTACCGTAAAAGTAGGATCTTCTTCCATAAGTTTTCGAAGCGCTACACCTAATTTTTCTTGATCTGATTTAGTTTTTGGCTCAATCGCAAGTGAGATAACCGGATCTGGGAATGTGATCTTTTCTAACACAATTGGCTTGGCTTCATCACAAAGTGTATCTCCGGTAACAGTATCTTTAAATCCTACAACAGCTACAATTTCACCGGCATATGCTTCTTTAACTTCTTCGCGCTGATTTGCATGCATAATAAGCAGACGTCCGATACGTTCTTTTACATCTTTTGAGCTGTTATATGCATATGATCCCGCAGAAATTTTTCCTGAATATATACGCACATAGGTAATTTTTCCGACGTGTGGATCAATCTGAACTTTAAAAGCAAACCCTGAAAACGGTTCTTCAATGACCAACTGGCGAGTTTCTTCTTCATTTGTTTTTGG
>DAOMRL010000044.1:0-2330 GCA_035445865.1 Candidatus Levyibacteriota bacterium | reverse complement strand
TCTTTAAGATCTTGTGGTGACGGGAGAAAATCAACAACTGCATCAAGAAGTGGTTGCACACCTTTGTTACGAAGTGAAGTACCTGCAAACATCGGTACTACTTTATATGCAATTGTTGCTGCGCGTAATGCAGCTTTTAATTCATCATAATTAAGCTCTTCCCCATTGAGATATTTTTCCATTAAGACATCATCTGTCTCAGCAATTTTTTCGATCATTTGTTCTCGTGCTTCTTTAATTTCATCTTCCATCCCTGCTGGAATTTCATCGAGAACATCAAATGATGCACCAAGCTCTTCGCCGTTCCAGATAATGCTTTTTTGATCAAGAAGATGATAAATTCCTTTAAAATCGTTTTCCGCTCCAATTGGATAGCCAATTGTTACTGGGTTTGCACCGAGCTTATCAATTACTGTTTGAATTGTTTTTTTATAATCAGCTCCCAGCTTATCCATTTTGTTAATAAAACAGATACGGGGCACATGATATTTGTCAGCTTGACGCCATACTGTCTCAGATTGAGACTGTACGCCTTCTTCAGCATCAAGAACGGTAATAGCACCGTCAAGCACACGAAGTGATCGTTCTACTTCAGCAGTAAAATCTACGTGACCAGGAGTGTCAATAAGGTTAATTCGATAATCTTTCCAAAAAGCAGTGGTTGCAGCAGATACAATAGTAATACCACGTTCACGTTCTTGATCCATCCAGTCCATGGTCGCCGCACCTTCGTGTACTTCACCAATTTTGTATGATTTTCCAGTATAGTAGAGTATACGTTCAGAGGTTGTTGTTTTCCCCGCATCAATATGCGCAATAATTCCGATATTGCGGATCTTGTCGAGCGGTACATTTCGTGAATTCACATCAGCCATAATTTTTTGCCAAAAAAAAATTCCTTTTTTTGGAATATCTTATTGTACTGTAAATACGCCTGATTGTAAAGATTGTAATCGTAGAAGTACAATTATGGCGCAACCTCATTCCAGAACTTACTGGAGACTTTGTAAAAGTCACTGAGCTGAGTAATAAAAGAAAGTCTTGATTTTACATATAGTGACGGGAAACTAACATTTTGAGCACAAAGTGTCCGTTTGTTATTTAGAATTCCTCCACCGAGCTCTTGTCCAAAAGGATTATCAGCATTGGCAATCAATGTTCCTTCAATATTAAGTCGAGTATCAGGAGTTGGACAAGAATCATTACTTTGAAGCTCTATGTTGTTTTCAGCAGAAAGAATTGCTTGAATATTATAGTCTGATGAGCTGAGAGGTGTTGTTCCTACAGTAGGACTTACGATGATATTATTTTTAGCAGCAAAGATTATAATAGAATTTGGTGTGTTAACAAGCCGTACGTTACCTTGAAGGGTAATATTTTTTCCAGCCAGAATAACATATCGTTTTGGAGTATTTGTAATCGTTGTATCACCAGTAATAATGATATCACCGGCATAATAATATACACCTGCATCAAGAGAAAGGTTTTGTATATTGCTGATGATACATGTGCCTGTTCCATTGGTTGGACATGATGGCAATAGAGTATTAAGATTTACTCCTGCTGTCTCCGCTCGATGTTTGTAAAAGCTAAATGATGCATTACCAGGTTTGTTGACAGCTGGTACTCCTCTGGTATATTCTTGATCGACAATCCATTTATTTAAACTAGTTTTACCAAGATTGGCATCTCCTTTCGTACTGTAAAAAATTGATGCATCGGTAGTACCAATAGTAGGACTCTGTCCCTCAGGGACTGGATTTGAAATGCTTTGCTGACGAACACTCCCAATCGAAGTCATGAACCATGGAAGCGCTGCTGTTGTGTTATTACTAAGACAAAATGAACGAATACCGGTCAGTGGAACAGAAAGTGGATAACTATTACTAGGTACTGTACCTATAAAATTTCCACTATCCGCATTTCGCACACCAATTATTGAATATCCTGATTGCACTACATATAGGGCATAGGGGGATGATACATTTGTAGCCCCGCTTAAAGTATATCTCCCAAGTTGATCGACATTATCACTCTGAAGAATCGAATTTATCCCACCTAATAATCTGACCGCTGTACCCGTTAACGGTCTTTGTGTAGTACACAAATCTGCATCTGTTGGATCCTCATCTTCATATATATTTCCTGATATATTATACATGGTTGATGGCGTAGGCGTCCGAGTAGGAGTACGGGTCGGTCTTGCTGTTGGTGGAGGTCCACATCTTGAGATCGGTCCATTCCTTACCCGAACACATGCAAAACTCAAACACTCACAACTCTCACGACACTGTTCCCCGTCTCTTTTGACTCTTAAACATCTTCCTTCA
>DAOMRL010000043.1:0-6961 GCA_035445865.1 Candidatus Levyibacteriota bacterium | reverse complement strand
GATTTGAAGTTGTACAGGTAGCAGTCCCACTACATGGCTGTGCGTGGGTATCACGAGCTAAAAAAATACCTCCAAAAAAAAGAGTCAAGACTATTATCAACAATCTACAACTTTTTAACATATACTATATTTTCCGTAGAATACCCTAATGAATTCAAGTATTCTCCTAGTTTTACGGCATCCATAAGCTTTTGAGGATCTGTATTTGGAACAGAATTATTGTATATCGCACGAAGTGTCTGATATGTAACTCTGCCTGCAATAGCTGCCTCCTCTTCTTTAGCAATTATCCGTTCAGGGCTCAGGTGTAGATATATGATAAGTTCACCGTCCACAAAGTCTTGTCCATGAGATTGTACTATTGTATTGTCTACGTCCAACAAATTGCTATATTTTTGAGGCACATCTGTTAATTCAATTCGTATTTTTTTAATCCCTGGCAAGGCGATATTTTTATCAGTAAGCGTTCCCCATCTATCGAGAGTATTTTGTAAATGTCCACTATTTATAGGAGTAATTTGAAGATTCGGGATATTAGAAATAAAAGTAACTGTATTCTTATTTCTATTTAACTGATATACCATCCCTAACAATATAAAAATTCCGACAAGCATAATTGATGTCAGAATCAATATAATTTTACGAGAGAACATATTATCATGATAAATATATCACACACGTAATGCAAGTTATTAGTGACATTACAGGGGAACTATAAATATAAAGGAATTACTTATTCACAGGGACAAGTGTTGGATATAAAGGATTTCCATAAAAATCTACTCCAAATGCAGGCATTCCTTCAGGTGGGTCAGATAAAAAGACTTTCTCCTTAATTTTCGGATCTTCCTCAAGCAATGGAGGTTGTCCCTCTTGTAAAAAGGTTTTGTCACGCAAATGATTCAATGCATACACAAGTAAATAACCATAATGTTCAGCATAATCATCTCTATTTCTTGCATCTTTTTCGTCAACAAACCACTTTATAACAAGTCTATTTTCTTCATCACTCCCTATCCTAAGCCTCAGCCCTGTAACCCCTCCTATATTACCTTTATACTCATTTGATGATTTTTCATCACTCGCCTCAAATACTATTTTCATCCCTTGACTTGGATCAATCTCTATTGGTTTTACTAGTGCTGATTTATCAAGGTCTTCAGCAGGATGACCCAATGTTAATATTTCTATATTTTCACTCAATAGTTTTTCTTTAAATGCCTCTACATCTATATTGTCTACTGCTTCTCGACTATACTCACTTTGTGGTGTTGTACTTGCATAATATAGCTGTGCAAATGATCTTAATAGAAGCTCCTGGAGATTTTGCTCTGCTAAGGGATTGTCAGGATTCGGTATTATTGCATTAAATCCTAATATCTCAGGATTAACTCCTAATGCCTCAAATGGAAATGTTCCATTAAATCGAATTGCTTCAGGTGTTGCCGTAGGTTCAACCGTCGGCTCTGGTGTAGGGGTTGGTTCTAAGGTAGGAGTACTAGTTGGTTCTGGCGTTGACGTTTGTGTTGGCTCTATTGTAGGTATTCTAGTTGGAGTCTCTGTTGGTGGTACATTTGTACTGGTTGCTTCCGGTGTGAAAGTAGCTGAAGAAAAAGGAGAAGTTGCTTCCGTTTCCGGGGTCGATTCTGTATCTTCTCTACGAGGATCATTTACATTTTCAAATCCCGGGATCACACAGTTAGCGCCTATTGATCCTGTCGCTGTCGCAAGTGCAATACCCGTTGCATATCTAAGAAATCCCCTCCGAGATATTCTTTTATTTAAAATATCTGGACTATGATTCTGTACATCATCAGATAAGTTGTCTTCAGTAAAATCACTCCGTCCCTGAGGATCTTGCTCTTGATAGTTGTTCTGTCCTGGTTGAGTCTCTTTCATATCCATATTTTACATATAATTATGAGAATAATCAAGACTATGGGGTATTATTAATCGTTTTTTCCTTGATTTCCCTCATCCTTTAATATTCGTAGTATATATATTTATACTCCAATCTTTACATTTGTCAAATAACATAAATCTACTATAGTAGACTTTCAAGCTGGATTTATTAACTACCACGCTCTAATTTAAACAATGGGATCCTCATTTCATCCCCATTGTCGCCCCAATACTTAAATACGGTATTTCCATCATACGGTTGATCTGTTGGTAAAAACATTAAATCTTGGTTGTACCAATCATATCCTTCTTTTCCCAACAAATCTCGTGTTTGTCCTGTAAGACGGTCTTTATATGGAAAATCTGCAGTTGGACCTGCTGGGTTTATAAATTGAATATTATATTCATAAAGATCAGGCCTTGTATTATCTCTGATTATGGAACTTCGCTGTAAATATCTAAAGACTAGCTGTCCATCTTTAGAGGTGATTTGACTTCGTGCCTCTGTAGTTATACCAAAATAACCAGGACTATCTTTGAAAGAATCGTCTTCCATTCCGACTATCTCATATACCATTCCTTGGGTTGGATCAATTTCTACATTTGTAATTGGTGTGCCATCATCTCGATGTTCATAATCTACTCCAGGAATTTGAAAAGTTATGTTTTCCTGAGTCATTCTTTCCTCCAATTGTCTCCCTATATCAGGGTCTAGCGCAACAGACAAATCAAAATCTTTATATAGAGTTTTACTTGCATACTCGAGCTGTGCTAATAATCTTAGGCAAAACTTTTTTCTCGCCTCTTCTGCATCTGGGTAGCCCTCATTAAGGATAATCTCAAATGGTAATTCTCCAATTGTTTCAAAACTACACGGTATATCTCCAGTATATTTAATTGTTTCAGGTGTTGGTGTGGGCTCAACTGTAGGCTCTTGTGTTGAGGTTGGCTCTAAGGTGGAAGTACTCGTTGGTTCTAATGTTGGTACTTTAGTTGGAGTTTCTGTTGGGGGCACATTTGTGCTGGTTGCTTCTGGTGTAAAAGTAGCTGAAGGGGAAGGAAAAATTCCCTCTATTTCTGGAGTCGATTCCTGATCTTCTCGACGAGAATCATTTACATTTCCAACTCCTGGGATAATACAGTTAGCTCCTACTGCTCCTGTCGCTGTTATAAATGCAACACCTGTTGCATATTGAAGAAATCTTCTCCGAGATATTGTTTTATTTAAAATGTCAGGATTTTGGGATTGCAAATCATTAGATAAATTATCCTGAGTGGAGTTACTCAATTCCTGGAAGTCTTCCTCTTGATAGTTGTTCTGTCCTGGTTGATTCTCTTTCATATCGACATTATATACCTGACTATCACAAAATGTCAAGACTATAGGTTTAAAACTCTAGTTTTAAACGATTATTATCCATTCCTCTATGCATTTTTATGCTCTTCTTTGAAATTTTTGTCAAATATACTCAATAATTCTTGATTATCTTACATTCCTCAAGTATACTGTACCCTCTATGACTAAAGTCGTCGGAATTATCATTATTGCTCTGTTTATAGGACTTGGGCTTATTATATTTTTTAACCAAAATCCGCCTGCACCTGAGTCTCAAAATTTAGTCCGGTCAGATACTCAGACTACCCCTTTTCAAGCTCCTGAAATACCTACATCTCCTACTGTACCTGCAGGTCCAACACCTGATACCTCAGTACTCCAAGCAACCGAATCAAGTAAAGCCATCATCAAAACAAGCAAAGGAAATATAACGGTAGAGTTATTTAATGCAGAAGCCAAGCGAGCAGTTGAGAATTTTTATGTAAAATCTCAAACAGGCTTTTATAACAATCTGAGATTTCATAGAGTTGAAGACTGGGTAATTCAGGGTGGAGACCCCAGAGGTAATGGGACTGGCGGAGGAAATATGCCAAGTGAATACAATCAGAAACCATTTATAACCGGATCTCTGGGAATGGCACGTGGAGCAGATAAAGCAATATCAAATGACTCACAATTTTTTATCACAAAAACTCCTGCTGATTGGTTAAATGGTGAATATATCAACTTTGGTACAGTTATTGAAGGTATCGCTGTTGTTAAGAATATAGAAATCGGTGATGTAATCAGTGGTGTAGAGTTCGTAAATAACTAATCCACTACCCGCACAGAATTTATTTCTTCAAATTCTAATTCTCCAACATTGAGCTTGGATTGATTTATAAATATTGTTATAAGCAGTACTACAATCACCGCAATAATAGCTCCCCCAATTATAAGAAGGACTGGCGTATTTCTTTTTTGTGATTTTTTGGGTGCTTTTCGCACTCTCTTTTTTTTCATATACAATAATCGTACACAGGAAGCTGAATGGTGTCAATTAAAAGATTATAGTGAGCTTGAAATAAGAAGCATGAGAGCAATTGCAATGAGCCCTCCGTAGACAATCACGCGATCATGATGTTTTGCAGGAATACGATGATGTAATCCTTTTTTTGCAGGTGAACGTCGTGCAGTAGATTTACGAGCAACTTTCTTTGCCATATCTATATCCAGTGTGGCATAAATGAAAAGTCTTTGTCAAGAGTTGAAAATTTCTATTAAATACAAAAAAACCTCCTTGCGGAGGTTCTACTATCTATAAGTAAGTTACTTTTACCATTTAAAACTGGCAAAGGCTTTGTTTGCTTCAGCCATACGATGAGCTACTTCCTTTTTGCGCATAGCATCTCCTTCACCTTTAGATGCATCAATGATTTCTGCAGCTAATTTCTCACCAAATGTTTTGTATTCACTGTTTGGTCGTTTTGCAACTGCTTCAAGGAGCCAACGAATTGCAAGTGACTGTCGTCGGGATCCTCGTACTTCTGTTGGTACTTGATATGCAGCTCCACCAATACGGCGAGCTTTTACTTCGACTTTTGGTCCGATGTTATCGAGTGCTTTTTCAAATGTCTCAAGAGGATTCACTCCTTTTGATTCGAGTACTTCAAATGCACTATACACAACACGTTGTGCAGTTGTCTTTTTGCCATCTTTCATCAAACGATTGATAAATTTTGCCAACATATGGCTACCATATACTGGATCTGGTTCTACTACTATTCGTGCTTTTTTAACTCCTCCTCGTGCCATATATTATTGAGCTCCTCCTGTAGCTCTTTTTGCTCCGTATTTACTGCGTGATGTCTTTCGTCCTTCTACTCCACCTAAATCAAATTTACCTCGAACAAGATGGTATTTTACACCTGGTAAATCTTTTACACGACCTCCACGAACAAGTACAATACCGTGTTCTGCTAAATTATGTCCAATTCCTTGAATATACGCGGTAACTTCTTCACGATTGGAAAGTTTTATACGAGCAACTTTACGAAGTGCTGAGTTAGGCTTTTTTGGGGTCATAGTACGTACAAGTGTAACTACTCCACGCTTTTGCGGAGCAGGATTTTCGTTATACGTACGAGTTCGAGCATTAAACGTATTTCGCAATCCTGTTGCTTTTAATTTTTTGGTTTTTCTAGACCGTCCTTTTTTAACTAATTGATTTATTGTTGGCATAATTATATATAACTCAAACGTCACCTATTTTACTATATCTGAACGTAAAATACCAGACCTACATCTGTAAATCCCAATTTCCAAATAGATGCCTTTTTCCAAAAGTTTTTTGAAATTTAGTATTTGGAGCTTATGTAGTCATTGACTACATAGATATATCATCTGGAGTTTTATTCAATAGCTCAGGTCTTACTGGGATAAGTCGTCCGACAATAACATTTTCTTTCAAACCTACAAGATGGTCTTCTGCACCTTCAAGTGACGCGTCAGTGAGTACTTGAGTTGTTTCTTGGAATGAAGCAGATGACAACCAGCTATCAGTAACCAACGCAGCTTTGGTAATACCCAAAATTGTTTCACGAGCTGAAGCAGGTTCACCGCCCTCTGAGATCACACTTGCGTTTTCGTCTTCAAACCGTACTTTAGAAACCAAATCTCCTGGAAGTAGTGATGTATCTCCTGGTGTCTCGATAAGCACTTTATCAGACATCTTGCGGATAATAGTCTCAAAATGTTTGTAGTTGATTGAAATACCTTGTGACTCATACACTTTTTGTACTTCTTTTACTACATATTTCTGTGCTGCTTCAAGTCCACTTACTTTTAGAATTTCTTTTGGATCAAGATATCCTTCACATAACTGTGTTCCTGTTTCAACTAACTGTCCTTCTTCAACCAAAATAGTTGATGTTAATGGAACAAAGTATTCACGTTCTTCAACTGGCTTTGCTTTTGTATTTCGTACACGAATGATGTATCCATCTTCAACCTGAGTAATCTGTACTTTTCCTGCAATTTCACTAACTGGAGCAAGATTTTTTGGTCGTCTAATTTCAAAAAGCTCTTCTACACGAGGAAGACCCTGTGTTACGTCACTCATAACAACTCCACCAAAGTGTTTTACACGCATGGTAAGCTGTGTTCCTGGTTCACCGATAGACTGTGCAGCCAAAACTCCTACTGGAGTACCAAGATTTGCTTTTTGATAAGAAGAAAGATCCCATCCATAACAGTTAGAACAAATACCGTATTTTAATTTACAATAAATTGGAGAGCGGAGCGTAATACTCTCAATTCCTTCTGTCTTTAAAATTTCTTCAAGTACTTGATGATCAATAATACTTCCTGCGGCAGCAATTACTTTTTTGCGTTTTGCCATAATATCTTCTGCGACAACACGACCAAGAAGCATATTTGTCATATACATTTTATTCTCCCATTCACGCATATCAGCTTCAATTCCACGATCTGATCCGCATTCTTCTTCACGAACGATAACATCATGAGTAACATCTACAAGACGACGGGTAAGATATCCTGCATCAGCGGTTCGAAGCGCTGAGTCAGTCAATCCTTTTCGAGATCCACGAGCTGAGTTCACGTATTCAAAAATTGAGAGACCTTCACGGAAATTAGATTTAATCGGCAATTCAACAATACGTCCCATCGGATCGTAAATAAGACCTCTCATAGCAGACAGTTGCATGATCTGTGATTTTCCTG
>DAOMRL010000042.1:0-7040 GCA_035445865.1 Candidatus Levyibacteriota bacterium | reverse complement strand
AATTGTCACAATGTTTTTTGTTCGGGCTTCATATAGGGTAAAAAATGTTTTTTCATTTCGGTCTTGGAGTATGACTCCTTCATTTTTGCGAGTTAAGATACTTTCTTTTGTTGCAAGATCACGGACAAAATATGCATAGGTAATAATTGGCGTGAGTATGAGCATTAAAATACCAAGTCCAATTAAATAGAGGATTGGTTTTTTCCCGCTGTGGAATAGTTCTGAGATAAATTCTTTCATAGCTGGTATAAATCCTTTTTCTTTGATTTGTGATCTGAGATGCTTTAGTGTCTTTTTGCTTTTTACCGCGTTTCTTTTGACGGTTGTCGCAAGGTTAATAGTTATTTTATGGGTGTTGGAGCGTATTGTACTATGATCCATACTAAAAGTATAGCAAACAATCGAATTTTCATACGAATTATTACTTATTTCATACAGAAATCCTTGCTTGTAAGCTGAAAAACTCTTTTTTCCATGATAAAATAGAGTGTATTCTCAATAAAAATATGGCAAGTTTGTTAAAAACATTCATGTTGCTTGGGTTATTAAGCATTTTACTGATATTTGTCGGTGGATTACTTGGAGGGCGTCAAGGATTGTATATGGCGTTTTTCTTTTCGCTTTTGATGAATGGGGGAGCATCCTTTTTTTCTGCAAAGATTGCACTTGCTGCAAGCGGAGCAAAGCCTCTGAGTAGATCTCAAAATCCTGAATTGTATCAAATGGTCGAGGAGCTTTCGCATAAAATTAAAATTCCTATGCCTAAGCTATATATGACTCCAGCTCGTCAGGCAAATGCATTTGCAACTGGACGTGGACCAGGTCACGCATCGGTTGCTGTTACTCAAGGGATTTTAGATGTGTTATCAAAAGATGAATTACGTGGTGTACTAGCTCATGAATTGGCACACGTAAAAAATAGAGATATCCTCATTGCATCGATTGCGGCAGTTATTGCCAGTAGTATTTCCTTTCTCGCAAATATGGCAATGTGGGGAGGACTCATGGGAAATAATAATGATGAAGATAATCCTGGAGCAGGAATTCCTGGACTGCTTATTGCTCTTCTTGTCCCTATTGCTGCTTCGATCATTCAAATGGCGGTATCAAGGCAGCGTGAATACGCAGCAGATGAAACAGGTGCAAAAACTATTGGAAATGGAAAATCATTAGCTAATGCGCTTTTGGCAATTCATGACACAACTCGTCGCGCACCGCTTCATACCAACCCAGCATATTCTTCCTTGTATATAGAGAACCCACTTGGTGGAGTAGGAAATAAAATGATGAATCTTTTTTCAACTCATCCTCCTGTTGAAGAACGAGTCAAACGTCTTCGAGCAATGAGATAACTACTATTCTCATCTTATTTACCAGAACCTACCTATTGACAGACTTTTCACGATCTGGGTACACTGATATCGGATATAACTTCAATTTTTAGTGCTAAATTATAAATTTGGAGTTACTTGGAAGGGAGGTGAATTATATGAAGACATTAAAAATGCTTGCCTACCTATTAGTTGTAGTCGGAGGACTTAATTGGGGACTTGTTGGCCTTATGGAATTAAATTTAGTTGAAATGCTTTTAGGGTCAGTTCCAGTTGCAGTACAAGTAGTTTATGTACTTGTCGGAGTTTCAGCTGTATGGCTGCTCGTAGATTATACTAAGTACAGCAAAGTGTGGGGAAAGTAACTTTTTCCGTATTCTTTCAGGCGCCTGAAGAATGTAAACAACTCAGTTTTTGAAGTGCATACAATAATGCAATGTGTCGTTTTGTGTATAGTTTCTTCTTAGTATCTACTTGCGAATATTTCTCAGTATGATATAAATAAAGTCGTTGCATGCAAAAAAGAAATCTCCCGACAGTATTTGTAATATTTGGCGCAACAGGAGATCTAACAGCAAAAAAAATTGCTCCTGCGCTTTTTCACCTCTTTATTGCAAAAAAACTCCCTACGATGTTGAAAATAATTGGATTTGCCCGTCGTGATCTCACGCGTGAACAATTCCAAGAACATATTGCAACAGTACTTAAAAAACAAAAAGACTTTCCTAAAAATGAACAGTATTTAGAAAAATTTTTACAACACATTTTTTATCAGTCAGGTGATTTTGAGTCATTTAATAGCTATAAAGAGTTGGCCACTGTGTTAGGACGGGCAGATACCCAATGGAATGTTTGTGCAAATAAGCTATATTATTTAGCTGTTCCTCCGGAGTATTACAAATCAATTTTTCAAAATCTTGCAGATTCAGGTCTTACTGAGCCATGTAGTCCGGAAGAAGGATGGACACGAGTATTGGTAGAGAAGCCTTTTGGAAAAGATTTCAAAACCGCAGAAGAGCTAGATATACTGCTTGCTACGTTGTTTAAAGAGGAGCAGATATATCGTATTGACCACTATTTAGCAAAAGAGATGTTGCAAAACATTCTCAACTTTAGATTTTCAAATAATCTTTTTGAGTCATCGTGGAATAATGGGCTTATTGAGAGTATTCATCTCACATTACATGAGACGATGGGAGTTGAGACAAGAGGGAGATTTTATGACGGAGTCGGAGCATTGCGAGATGTAGGACAAAATCATCTGCTTCAGATGTTAGCCCTTGTTTTAATGGAAAATCCCATGCAAAATACTCCTGAGGCAATTAGAAAAAAAAGGGCAGAAGTTCTCAATTATTTACCAATACTTGATGAACAGCAAATTAAAGAACAAACATATCGTGCACAATATGATGGATATTTATCTGTTGATGGGGTTGAAAAAAAATCTCAGACAGAAACATATTTTAAAATACGTACTACCATTGATCATCCTCGATTTTCTGGTATTCCAATTACAATTGAAAGTGGAAAATCAATGGCCGAGCAACACAAAGAAATTGTTATTACACTCAAACACCCTCAGCCTTGTTTTTGTCCAACAGGAGATCATCAGCAGAACAAAATTGTGATTGGTATCGAGCCAACCGAGACAATCAATATCCATTTTTGGAATAAAAAGCCAGGACTTGAAGAGGGTGTAGTACCAGGGGTACTCAACTTTTATTACCGAGATGTAGCTGATCGTGTGCAGTATGTAGAAGAGTACGAAAAATTATTGCTTGACTGTATTTATGGCAATCAAGTGTTGTTTGTCAGCACTGATGAGATAAAAGCTATGTGGAGATTTATTGATCCCATCTGGACAGCATGGCAAAAAAATATTGTTCCGCTTAAGCGATACAAAAAGCACTCTAATGAACCTGCAGACCAATCGGTACATCTGAAGATGTACAAAAAACGCGAAATGAAAAAACACATTGGAATAGTAGGTCTTGGAAAAATGGGGGGAAATGTTGCACTTCGATTACGGGAAAAAGGTTGGGATGTTGTAGCCTACAATAGAACAGGGGAAACTACCAAACAATTTGAACAACACGGGATCTCCGGTGCATATTCGCTCAAAGAACTTGCACAGTTGCTTGATACATCCCGTGTAGTATGGGTTATGCTTCCTGAAGGTAAAGCGCTAGATGATACGTTGTTTGGTAAAAATGGTCTGAGTACTGTTTTGAAAAAAGGAGATACAGTCATTGATGCAGGAAATTCACTGTATAAAAACTCGTTAAAAAGAGCACAAAAATTTAAAAAACTCGGTATACATTTTGTAGATGTAGGAGTATCAGGTGGTCCAAGTGGTGCACGGAATGGTGCGTGTTTGATGGTTGGAGGAGATACAAAAACGTTTGTTATGCTTGAGACGCTGTTTCAAGATGTAGCAAAAGCAGGTGGTGTTCAGCATTTTCCCGGTGCAGGTGCCGGTCATTTTGTAAAAATGATTCATAACGGAATAGAGTATGGTATGATGCAATCGATTGCTGAAGGATTTGCTGTACTGAAAAAATCTGCATATAACTTGGATCTCAGTACTGTTGCACAGATTTATAACAATGGAAGTGTTATTGAGTCACGATTAGTCAAATGGCTGGAAAACGCCTTTTCAGTATATGGTCAAGATCTTGAAAGTGTATCAGGGACAGTCAGTCATACTGGTGAAGGAAAATGGACAGTTGATGCAGCACATGAAATGAATATTAAGATTAAAATAATTGAAGAGTCGCTTAAATTTAGAATTGCTTCTGAGAAAAACCCAAGTTATACAGGAAAAGTATTATCTGCATTGCGCAATCAATTCGGAGGACACGATATAACAATTCAAAATGCAAAACTTAAAAGTCAAAAGTAATAGTGCATCATTCGTATCAAAACGGGAATTATGCGCAGATACTTGGGAATATACATTTTCCTATACAAAAAATCTCCATTGGAATCCTGGTGATTATACGTATATTACACTCCCTCCAAAAAAAACCTCAGACTCGCGTGGCTTAAGAAGACATATCTCAATTGTTAATCTCCCAAATCGTAACAACCATATTAAATTTGCGGTGCGATTAAGAGATTCAGCATTTAAAAAAACTCTGCATTCTTTACTGACTGGAGAGACAATTGAATTTACTGTACCGTATGGAGAATTACGATTTCCAAAAGACAAAAACTCTCATATGGTATTTATTGTCGGTGGAATTGGTATTACGGCAGTACTGAATGTCCTTGAGAGAATAAAAAATGAAAATTTAGAACATTCAGTAACTATTTTGTATTTTAATAAATCCCTGAAAACTACTGCTTATTTGGATGAAATAGAGGATTTACAACAGACGCTTCCATTATTAACGGTACATATATGTATGACGCAGGATGCTACATGGATAGGAGAAAAAGGAAGAGTGAGTGATGAGAAAATAAAAAATCTTATTAAAAGTTATCAGTCAGCATATTTTTATACTGTTGGGCCGGAATCATTAAATCAGGCAGTTGAAGATATCTTATTTGATCTCAACATACCGGATGAACAGATATGGAGGGAAGATTTTACCGGATACTAAATTAGTTGGGAACTAGTGATAGTATGGTACAATAGCCAAATATTTTAGGTATGGGTACTCTCAATACAGCAGATCTTTATACAATACTTCTCCTTGTTGCCGCAGCAAATAATCTTGCATTATTGTATCTTCTTTTACGTCGTCCTGATAGATCATCAGTAATTGTAACATTTGCTTTTTTTCTGATCGCAATCACAGTATGGGGGATTCCTCAGATCATCATTAACTGGAGGGGTCTCTCAGCAGATATGTATGTTCAGTTAGATAGGTTGTCAGCACTTGGGTATGTAACAATTCCGGTGATATTTTTTCTGTTCTCTTTAGGTTTTGTAAAACGGTTTGTATTACTTAAAAATTTTTGGGTAAGTTTATATCTTTTTTTGCCAGCTATTGTGTTTTTGTATTTATCGTGGACAACTTTTTTGATTGATAACCATAGCAAAGAAGCAATTATCATTAATGAGTGGGGATACAATTCTCAGCCCGGACAATTTTTTGGAATATTTCTTTTTTGGTTGGAGTCTTTGATGATTGCATCAATCGTTGTATTGATACAGTTTTATCGCCGGACAACTAATTATATAAAGCGAAGACAAGTTATTCTCCTTATTATTGCAATTTTGATTCCTCTTATCTTTGGTACTATTACAGACGGCATTTTACCGGTTATTGAAATTCATATTTTTCCTGCTGCTGTACCGCTCACAACCGTTATGGCTATGATCATCGGATTTGCAATTATGCGGTATGAACTTTTTGATTTTGAAGCTCAGACAATACTTTCAAGTATAGGAGACGGACTTATTACCGTTAATGCGTCGGGTAGAGTGATGAATATGAATGAAACAGCACAAAAAATGGTCAACAAAGAAGTGAGAACTGTATTAAACAAAAAAATAACAAGTATCTTAAAAAGTTATGACAAAAATGACACACAAAAGTTAGAAAGTGCAATTGATACAGGTAAACAGTTATTATCTTCTGACTATATTTTAAAAGCACGACACAGATCACTTCCTGTTGCGATTACTGTTACACCCGTGATAATTGAAGACAGGGTAGAAGGAGCGACTATCCTTGTTAAAGATATCCGTGAGGAAAAGAAAAAAGAAGAGAGTAAAGATGATTTTATTAGTATTGCAAGTCATGAATTAAAAACTCCGATAACCAGTATCAAATTGTATGCTGATATTTTAGGAAAAAAAATCTCTCCAAAAAGTTCAGAATATCCGCTTGTCTCAAAGTTGCAAGGTCAGGTTGATCGTATGGTAGAGCTGACCAATGACTTACTTGATTTATCAAGAATTCGTACCGGTAGTATGCATCTCCAACTTGAATGGTTTGATATCAGTACATTCGTAAAAGACATTGTCACTATTATAGGCAAGACAGAGCCCGAGCGAAATATCATTATAAAAGGGAATGTTACAAAAAAAATATATGCTGATAAAAACAGAATTGGACAAGTAGTGACGAATTTGGTCACTAATGCTATTAAGTATTCTCCAAAATCGACAAAAGTAGTTATCTCAATACAAGCAAAAAAATCTCATGTTCAAATAAGTGTCAAAGACTATGGACAAGGAATTCCTGTCTCACAACAAAGCAAAATTTTTAACCGTTTTTATCGGGTTACCGGTGCAACAACCGATCAGCCAAGTCTTGGAATCGGTTTATACATCACAGCAACTATTATCAAACAACACAAAGGAAAAATTTGGGTAGAGAGTAGTAGCTCACGTAAAAATAAGTCTACAAAAAAATCTCATGGATCTACATTTATTTTTACTCTTCCGTTTGCACTTGCGCAGAAGGAGACGCAATAGGATTGGGAATTTGGTTATATTGTTGTTGAATTTGTGTGTTAGTAGAGTTCCCAAATGTTATAAGCAACTTATCACCTGGTTGAATTATTTGATCAAGTGCAACAGCATTTTCAGTCCCGTTGAGAATAAATTGAAGTTTTCCTGAATTACTCGCAGTTGTATTTCCACTGCAAAATGTTTGTCCTGTGCCAGTAGTCAGACATGTTGCTGAAAGTCCCATAGGTAGTGTGCTAAAAAAATCATTCCAAAGAATTCCTTCTTTTTTTACGTGTATTATT
>DAOMRL010000041.1:773-7080 GCA_035445865.1 Candidatus Levyibacteriota bacterium | reverse complement strand
AGAGGCCACCGATAGGCAAAATTGCCCTTGAGCTCATATTCATAAGGTAAATACCATTTTTACGCGGTTGTGCAGTAGTCACAGTATACGCAATCAATGTATCAGTGTCATCAACAGTAACATTTGAAGCTCCCGTTGTTGTAATTGGATTAAGTTTTGGGGTGTTTGGAAAAAGGAAGGCATTTGCCTGGCTGACTTCCCCTTGTTTTACATTTATAGTTTTGTTCCAGGGAAAATAGCCATCTTTTTCTATTCGTACAACATATTCTCCAGGTTGTAAATTAATCGTGTTATCAGTTGCAGTAGTGAGATGATTGTTGATGTAAACCCGTGCACCACGTGCCTCATCTGGTTTACTAGTAAGAACCATGACTCCTGTACCTTCAACAAATGTTTTGCCATTTTCCCGGGCAAGTCTGTAGCCTGAGGCAAATAAAACAGCTACAGTAGTCACAATGATAAGCAGTATAATGAGACCGATAGAGCTGACTACAAGTTTGCGCATAGTACCACTATTATACGGCTTTTTTTATATCAAGTGCAATGGATGAGACGCGTACAATATGATCTCTTGCAGTGATTCTCACACAAGGCTATAATGAATGGAGAAATAGAAATATTGATACATTTTGTATATATTTAGATATAGTTAAAAAGTGGAATAATAGCGATATGTTTTCAAAAAGAGTTGGTATTGATTTAGGTACAGCAAACACCCTTGTCTACGTTGCAGGTGAAGGAGTTGTGTTAAATGAGCCTTCAGTTGTGGCAGTGCGTGCAGAAGACAACAAAGTTGTTGCTGTTGGTACAGAGGCAAAAGAAATGTTAGGCCGAACACCCGGCAATATTGTAGCAACCCGTCCACTGAGAGACGGAGTTATCGCAGATTACGTTATCACTCAGGCTATGCTCAGTTATTTTATTGATAAAGTAACCGGACGTTCCCGTTTTATAAAACCAGAAGTGATGGTATGTATCCCCTCAGGCACAACTCAGGTAGAAAAAAGAGCAGTACTTGATGCGACAATGGCTGCTGGTGCACGGGCAGTATATCTTATCGAGGAACCTTTAGCTGCTGCAATCGGTGCAAAAGTGCCAATAGCACAGGCTGCAGGGCACATGATTTTAGATAGCGGGGGTGGAACAACTGACGTTGCAGTGATCTCTCTGGGTGGAGTGGTAGTACATACTTCTGTACGTGTTGCAGGTAATAAATATGAAGAATCAATCTCAAACTATATGCGCAAACGATTTAACCTTTTGGTAGGTGAGCGTACAGCCGAAGAGATCAAAATAGAGATTGGAAACGCAATTCCTGATGAAAAAAAGCCTCTTAAAATGGAAGTTCGAGGTCGTGATACGATTACCGGACTCCCTCGTTCAGTTGAGATCACTGACTTAGAAGTTAATGAAGCGATCCAGCCTGTATTAAAAGCTTTGGTTGGAGCAATCAAAGAAACGTTTGAAAAAACACCCCCAGAACTTGCCTCTGACATCATCGATAAAGGTATTGTCTTGACCGGAGGTACGTCTTTACTGAGAAATTTTGATAGTTATGTCGCTCGAGAAACTGGAGTACCTGCATATGTAGCAGAAGATCCTTTTTATTGTGTTGTTCGAGGTACTGGTGTAGCGTTAGAAAATCTAGAGTTATACAAAAGATCTATTAGTAAAAATTAAAATGCTAAAATTATAGGATTTATTAATTTAGGTAAAATCGATGCAAAACAATAGGGGATAGATAAAAAGTTTTCACGATTTTTCACAAAACAGTCCATTTTTATTACATAAGAATTGTTAATAGTAATTAGGGAAATGTTTAGGATATCAATAGAAAATAATGCATTTTAGATTGTATTAATAGTATCATTTAGCGAGTAATAAAAATGACCGTTTACCTTAAAAAACGTGTGTTATAAGAAGAGTATATAAGCATATAATAATTACGGTATCATGATACAAACAACTGAAATACTTAAAATACAGTTTGCTACATCGTCAAAAGAAGAAATTCTGGAGACGGTAATTATAGGCCTAAAAGATAAGGCAAAAAAAACTGTTATTGTAACCCCTAACCCAGAACTGGTAGTAATGGGATTAGCCTCAAAGCCATATCAAGACATACTCAATGCTGCTGATATTAGCCTCCCGGATGGAGTGGGCATTGTATGGGCAAGCAAAGTATTAGGGAAAGGTATCAAAGCGCGTATTTCAGGGGTAGATTTTATGAAAAGTTTGTGTGAAAAGGTTTCAAAACAGCCTGTCACGATAGGACTTTTTGGTGCCCAGCCAGGTGTAGCAGAGGAAACAGCCAACTGCTTACGAAAAATGTACTCTGATTTACATATTTCATACGTGTCTGATACATGGAATTTGCAAAAAGCTACAGAGGAAAAGATAGATATTTTATTTGTTGCCTTGGGGTCCCCAAAACAAGAACAATGGATTTACGAACATTTGGAGGAGTTGCCGGTTAAAGTTGTGATGGGTGTTGGTGGATCGTTTGATATGATTAGCGGGAAAGTGAAAAGGGCTCCGGAATTTGTCCGGTCTTTAGGACTTGAGTGGTTGTGGCGTTTGATGATTCAGCCGTGGCGTTGGAAAAGGCAACTGCGTCTATTGGAATTTATCCGTCTTGTGTTATTAGAAAGATACCGCGGGAAAAAATAAACCACAGTGGGAATTATGAAGTAGGATGAATGAAGCCTAATACGGTAGCACTAAAAGAAAGAGCTGCGATTGTTTGTGCATCACTTATTTCTCCGGTTTTGATCATCGTAATAACTTCATCCCAGGTGAACTTTTTGACTCCTACTATACCTTCTTGTGCTCCGTGAATATTTTTTCCTTCCGTGATTCCTTTTGCGCAATAGATATGCATCCATTCACTTGATTGTCCGTTAAATACTTGTAGCTTACCAAGTTTTTTCCATACTTTTGCTTGTAAACCTGTTTCTTCTTTTAGTTCTCGTTTGGCATCTGTCAGGAAATCTTTATTCTCTGTCCCCCCTCCTGGAAGCTCCCAAGAACGAGTCAAGGTCGGGTACCGATAGATAGAGATTAAATAGACTTGATTATCCGTTGTTAAGGGAAAAATAACTACTGAAGGTTTGAAGTCAATTACATAATATGTGCCTGGATTTCCGTTCGGTTGTATGACTGCATCTTCAGATATTGAAAAGTATGGGGTGGTATATACGACTTTTGAAGATACTTTTTTCCAGACATTAGTGTGTTTCACGTGTTTATTATAGATAGATTTGGATAATTTTGAAAGAGTCATAGAGGTATAGTAAAACTCTTACATTACAATAGCTTGACAAGATGTATGCACTTTGCTACGCTGGTATATAGTTAAGTTGTAATTTCAATCATTTATGCCCAATCATAGAGTATCAATCGAAGACTTACCAGATCTCCTTACTGTACGGGAGGTAGCTGAGTTGCTTCGAGTTTCACCACTTACTATCAAAAGATGGGGCAAAAGAGGAAAACTTCCTGCAATTCGTATTAACTCTCGAGGCGACCGTCGGTATAAAAAAGAAGCAGTCCTCTATCTCCTTGGAATCCAGCAAAAAGGCGAGTTGTAAATCCGCATAGTGCTCCCGCGTATTCTTTTGTATCCAGACTTATCATATGTTTTCACGTGTTTAATTGGAGCTTGACATACTACTATATATAGCAGTACGATATTTTCATATCTTGAAATCGTGAAAAGTTAATCCATATATCGATTGACAATTAGGCAGGAAGTTTGAATTGAGGTGAAAAGTCACAGTGAAACTTCCAAACAAGTATAAGCTTCAACTGCTCCTTGCTAATAGGCGTCTAGGCGTTATCTGTTTGCTTACGCTAATAGTATTTCCTTGGGATATACTCTCATTGATTAATTTTTCTTCTAAAGCGGAAGCTGCAACTCGTACCGTATCAACCCGCGCAGATTTTAAACGAGGGTATTTTTCTGGTACAGAGGCTGAAAGTAAAGAGGGGGATTTAACACTTAAAGCAGACGGAACATGGAATGCACGCGTTTGGAGAACTCCGTATTTGACATTGAATGATGGGACTACATTTACCTCTGATGATCAACACACGTATATGTTGATTGCTCGTGATACACGATTTGTCCGGTATCTCTCTCAAGAAGATCGATGGCAAGAACTTACCTCAGCTCCGCATACTCCGTATAGTGGTGCGGATATGACAATCTTAGGCAATTACATATATGCAAGTTTTGGAGGATATCAAAAAGAGTTTAGTAGATATTCACTGATCACCAACACGTGGGAAGAAATTGCTGATTTTCCTGATCTTGTATTTAGTGGAAGCTCACTGACCAATGATGGAACATATATTTATGCGACGAGAGGATCTGCTACAACAGACTTTTGGCGGTATTCACCGTCTACAAATACATGGTCAACGTTAAATAACCCACCCGCAACAATTTCTACAGGAGCAGACTTGATTTTTGATGATAGTACAGGGACAGACTATTTGTTTACTCCCCGAGGAGCAAACTCAAATACTATGTACCGATACGACATCAATGGAGGAACGTGGAGTACTATGACAAATGCTCCAGCAACACTCAATGATAATGGCAACATTGCAAAACATGATGGGAATATATATATGCTTCGGGGTAATAATACAGCAACGTTTTATCGCTATAACATCGCTGGGAATAGCTGGGAAACACTTTCAAATACTCCTGCTGCAAACCGATACGTAGGACTGACCTATAACGCGGCTGAGGATAAAATGTATGTATTTAGGGGGAATAACACCTATGACTGGTGGAAATATGATATAGATAGTGATACGTTTGATGGTATTACTGATTTACCTGCTGCCCCTGGAACTGGCGCAGACCTAGTATACAACAATGGACTTATATATTTCCGTCGTGGTGCAAACAGTAATGCTTTTTATAGTCTTGATCCGTCTTCAAGTACCAGTACATGGACTACGCTCACAAATGCTCCAGCAGCATTTAATGATGATACAAAAGGGGCTACTGCAAGTGGTAATCTGTACTTTTTGCGCGGTAGTACTCAAACCTCATTTTATCGGTACAATGTCTCTGGTAATACCTGGACAACGCTTACTGCAACCCCAGCGACAATCTCATTTGGTGCAAGTTTGGCATATCCAGGTTCAGGAGATTATATATATGCGACAAGGGGTGGAGTAAACGGGACTTTTTATCGATATAGTATTGAGGGAAATTCGTGGGACGATGCCGGAGCCGCAGATTTACCATCTGGTTACACCATTGGATACGGCTCTCGGATGGTAGCTGACAGCCAAAACATATATCTAATTACTGGTAGTGGAGTCCAAAATATCCTGAAATATGATATTGGGACAAACACGTGGACGGTACTAAATTCTATTCCATTTTCACCATATTATGGAACTGACGTGGTCTATTATAATGGCAAAATTTACGCACAATCTGGTTATTATAAAACTGATTTTTGGGAATACACAATCAGTACCAATACGTGGCGAAAACTTATTGGTATGCCAGGATACTATGCTCAGGATATTGGTTCATATAACGGAGGATCAATTGCATCGACAAATACAGGTACTTTTTACATGACAAGTGGTGCTAGTATTACCCGGCTTATGTCATATACAATAGCGGCTACTAATTATCCCACAAGTGGTACGTGGGTAAGCGATTCAATGGATCTATCCTATGTTTCTGATTGGGATAGTCTGACAGTTACCAGTACCACACCTTCTGATTCATCAGTGACAGTTGAAACTCGTACGAGTAGTGATAAAACGACGTGGTCAAGTTGGCAAAGTCTGGTAGGAGACCAGATACAGTCTGATGCATTACGATATATAGAGGTAAAGGTGACACTTCATGCCTCAACAGACCGTTCTGTTGGTCCAACAGTTCAGGCAGTTACCCTTAACTACACGGGAGATACTATTGCTCCAACAGCTCCAGGATCATTTACTGGACAATCTCAAGAAGTGGGAGGAAGTGCAATCACATCGGGAAATAGCTATGGATATACGGCTCCATATTTTTCTTGGACTGGTGCCACAGACAGTCAAACTGCAATAGACGGATACTATGTGTATTTTGGTACAAATCAAAATGCGGATCCTGCATCGACGGGGAGCTATCAAGTAGAGTCAAATTATACTGTCATCACTCCGTTATCGACTGGAAGTTATTATTTACGTGTAAAAGCAAAAGATAGAGCAGGGAATACGAGTAGTACCATTACTGGATTTACCTATATATACGCAGGTGTTTCTCCGCCAAATACAGCAACAT
>DAOMRL010000041.1:0-735 GCA_035445865.1 Candidatus Levyibacteriota bacterium | reverse complement strand
TGGATCTGTAGAAGATGTGTCTGTAAGCGGAGGAAAAATTAAGCTTGCAGGTAAAGGAGGTTTTTGGGAACAGGAACGATTAAGTCTTGCACCATCTACTTTTAATTATGGTGCAAGTTTTGCAAAAGTAGATTCGACGAATAAACTGTATACATTTCGTGGTTCAAATAGTAATACATTTTATGAATATGATATTACTACCGATACATGGACAACGCGTGCAAATACCCCTGCTGCGGTATATCAAGGGGGAGATCTTGTAGAGGGACCCAATGGCTATTTGTATGGATTTCCCGGGAGAAATCTAACAAGTTTTTGGCGATATGATATCGCAAATGATACTTGGTCTGATGAGTCAGCAGCAGATGCTCCAACTACATTGTATTATGGTTCTTCAATGGTATTTGATGGGTCTCGATACATCTATGTACTCAGAGGAAATACTGATGATGCATTTTATCGATATGATACACAAGAAGATAGTTGGGAGTCATTGGCAAATACAGATTTTGGAGCCACTCAGAATCAACCGAATAATAATGTATATATCGGCGGAGATCTTACCTATGATGGGAATGATCTAATTTATGCAATTCAAGGCAATACGTACACTGGTCTTGCTGTATATAGTATTTCTGCAAATAGCTGGACCGTTATGGAAAATTTGCCAGTTATGCCATATGATGGTTCGCAGATAGCCTATGACAGTGACTCAAATGCTTTGTATGATATCTC
>DAOMRL010000040.1:4654-7153 GCA_035445865.1 Candidatus Levyibacteriota bacterium | reverse complement strand
TTCAGGGTTTGCCCCTTGTGACATGACAAAAAGGTTAGAGGCATCGTTCCATTTAATTGAAGTGTAAATATTGGTATTGGCTATGTTTTCCTGTTTTATTCTCTGACGTGTTGAGGTATCAAGTAATTCAACGGTATTTGGAGATAACAATGCTCGTCTAAAACCTCCAACATCTGTAGTGCCAGAGCCTTTAGATCCGTCATATCCAGCAAATGCTAAATACTTTCCATCAGGAGAAAGTACCGGTTGAGTACCATAGGTTCCATTTTGCATGTTGGCAAGATCTTGTTTTTCAGTACCGGTAAAGTTAGAAACACTTATCCCATATGCCCAACCGGCTCCGCTGTTTGGCAAAAATTTATCCATAAATACAGTTCCGTCATTAAGAATTGCTCGAGGGTATCGTGCTGGGTTAGTATCAGATACAGATTCTTCATAAATTACATTTTTTGTCTGGCTTCCAATTTTTGTTGTGTATACACTGGATTTCCCGTCAAGTAATGTACCAGATTCGCTATTAAGTTGTACTTCCCATATTGCTATAGATTGAAAGTCAGGAGAAATAACATAATCATCAATTCCAAATCCGTCTGAAACTTGATAAATTGTTTCCTGTGTTTTAGAAGTGAGATTGTATTGTACAATTTCTCGTCCGTGATCTTGGGCACCGAGTGTTTCATTTATGAAAATCAAGGTGTTTGGAGATGTTACGGTGACTTTTTTAATGTTAAGGGGGAGTACTGCAATGATTCCTTCTCTTCCGGTGGATAAATCATATGCAGTGATAAGAGATTGATTAGTGTCCCATGATCCATAAATAAGCGTGTGAGGGGATAAAGTAACTATTTCTTTTGGAATAGCATTTGTATCTTTGTCAGGTGAGGTACGTGAGCTTCGTTGAGTAATTGCTATTCCCATGAGTGCAATAAGTGCAAGCGCTACAAAGAGAAAAATAACTACTCGAGTTGGAGTACTGGTAACATCATGGAATGTTTTACTAACGGGCATAGGTACTATCATTGTAGGAATAAACCTAAAAAAATGTCAACATTTCTGAAAGACTTGAAGCTCTTTACATTTTGGCTTTACTTTCGTATAATACTTGTATCTCACACATTCGACTATTGTCCTGTTGTGCAAAAAAAGGTCGGATGGAGGTATAAGGACAAAACTATGCGAGAAATAACATTAGAAGAACTACTTGAAGCAGGGTGTCATTTTGGACATCAGGTTAATCGTAACAACCCCAAAGCAAACGAATTCATTTTTGAAGCACGTAATAACGTGCATATTATAAATCTTGAACAAACCCGTGACGGCTTAATTGAGTCTGCACAATACATCCGCGATTTAGCAGCAAAAGGCGGAACAATCATTGTAGTAGGTACAAAACGTCAGGTTCAACCGGTTATTAAAGAAGAAGTTACCCGTGCACGTGAAAATGGAGCAGAAAATCTGCATTTTGTGGCATCTCGATGGATTGGCGGAGTTCTGACCAATTTTGCAGAGGTGTCAAAAAACTTTAAAAAGCTAAAAGAAATAGAAGAAATCCTCTCAGATAAAAATAGTGGGTATACAAAAAGAGAAAAATTGCTCATGGAGCGGGAAAAAGTGAAGTTAATGAGTCTCTATGAAGGAATCCGGGACTTAAAAAAGATTCCAGATGCGTTATTTGTTGTAGATACACATTATGAAGCAACTGCAGTAGCTGAAGCTCGTCGTCGCAACTTACCTGTTGTTGGTATGGTTGATACTAATGCAGATCCTACTATTATTGACTATGTTATTCCATCAAATGATGATGCGGTTGGAGCAGTAAAGTTGATAACCTCATATGTTATTGATGCATGGATAGAAGGACAAAAAGAAGCAGCAACTATCGCGGCAAAAGAAAAAGCAGCAGAAGAAAAAAAAGCACAAAAGAAAACAGACGCAGAAAAAAAGATTAATGCAGTTCAGGAAAATACAGATAAAAAGCCTGCAGTAAAAAAAGAAGAGAAGAAATCCACAACAAAATCAAAAAAATAAAAGTATGGCGGTAAATATTGAAGATCTAAAAAAATTACGAGCAGAAACATCAGCATCTATTGGTGATGTGAGAAAAGCGCTTGAAGAATCCAAAGGTGATCTAAAAGCAGCTCGTGCGTGGTTACAAAAAAAAGGATTTGAAAGAGCAGAAAAAAAAGGAGATCGAGTTACAGAGCAGGGACTTGTTGAAAGTTATGTACATGCAAACGGAAAGATTGGTGTACTGGTTGAGTTGCTTTGTGAAACAGATTTTGTGGCTCGTACCGATGAATACAAAACGCTCGCAAAAGAAGTTGCCATGCAGGTTGCTGCAATGAATCCTAAAAATGTTGAAGAACTTCTTGATCAAGATTATATCCGTGATGGATCAAAAAAAGTAGGGGATTTAGTTAAAGAAACAATCGCAAAATTGGGAGAAAATATTACCCTCAAAAGATTCTCTCGCCTCGAAATCGGACTGGTTGAATAATC
>DAOMRL010000040.1:285-4587 GCA_035445865.1 Candidatus Levyibacteriota bacterium | reverse complement strand
GTATAATAACCCTTATGCTCGTAACTGCAATTGTCTTTTTATTACTTCTCTCAGCACTTGTTCTGATTCATGAACTCGGTCATTTCCTTGTTGCAAAAAAATTTGGTATTAAAGTCGAAGAATTCGGCTGGGGGTTTCCTCCTAAATTATGGGGTAAAAAAATTGGTGAAACTGAGTATACAATCAATGCGTTACCAATCGGAGGATTTGTAAAATTGTATGGAGAAGATGAAGCTGGAGGAGGAAAGGTAGGTTCTGCAAAAGTAACCGGGAAAGACAGTACCAAAGATCTAAAACGTGCTTATTTCACAAAACCAGCATGGCAAAGAGCACTTGTAGTGGTCGCCGGAGTGGTGATGAATATATTTCTTGCTTTTGCAATTTTTTATCTGTATTTTGCCATCTCTGGATTTAAAACCACGCTACCGATTCTTACTGAACATACATTTACCAACACAAATCAAACAAATTTCAATTTAGACAATCCTGATTCTGTAGTCAGTTACGTGATGCCAAACTCTCCTGCTGCACAGCTTGGTATGAATCTCCCTGCAGAAATTTTAGAAATAAATGGACAGATGGTAGGGAGCAGAGGAGCACTTATCGAAACTGTGAATGAAAATAAAGGGAATGAAATAACAGTTGCGTGGAAAGAAATACTTACTGGAACAACACAAAGTGGTGTTGTTACACCTCGTGCAAATCCACCGCAAAATGAAGGTGCATTGGGAATTGCTTTTCTCCCTGTTACAGTACTTTCATATGATGAGTCAGGACAAAGAATATTTTCAGGAGTTACCTACTCATATGATCTTTTTATGTACACAGTAAGTGTTATGAAATCGTTGATCTCTGTATCAGTAGAACAAGGTGATCCAGCACCTGTTGGAGAAGCTGTTTCAGGTCCGGTAGGTATTTTTAATGCAGTTGGTGATATTTTGCAATTCCCTGATTTACAAGAAAGAGTATTAAATCTTTTGATGCTTGCGGGAGCCATGTCGATATCACTTGCATTTTTTAATATTTTGCCTATTCCTGCGCTCGACGGAGGAAGACTGTTTTTTATTCTGTTTGAGATGATTACCCGTAAAAAAGTGAATCAACGGTTTGAAGCTGTGACACATGCAGTCGGTTTTGCATTGCTTATGGGGTTAATTTTATTGATAGTTTTTTCAGATATTTTTAAATTATTAAGATAGTGGTGAATATATAAAACGTATGGACAATATTGTAACGAGCACTAAACAAAAAATGCAAAAAGTTGTTGAAATTTTACAACAGGATTTTGCGACTGTCCGAAGTGGAAAAGCAAACCCAAGTATGGTTGAAAATATCATGATAGAAGCATATGAAGGGACACACATGCGGGTTATGGAACTTGCAACTGTCAGTGCACAAGATGCATATACCCTTATTGTTAATCCGTATGATAAAACGGTGATGAGTAAAATCCAAAAAGGAATAGAAGATGCAGAATTGGGTATTAGTCCTGCTGCAGCAGGTGAAGTAATCCGAATTGTACTGCCTCCTTTAACTGAAGAGCGGAGAAAAGATTTTGTAAAACTCATTAATCAAAAAGCAGAGCATGGGAAGGTCATGATACGACAAAATCGTCACGAAGCGATGGAAGACATAAAAAAGCATGAAGATAGCAGTGCCGAAGACGAAGTAACACGACTGGAAAAAGAAGTACAAAAATTAACAGATGAATTTATTGCCAAAATAGACAGTATGCGAAGTGAAAAAGAAAAAGAACTTATGACAATATAGTTTTACATATGCATGTCAGAAAATTCATCTTTATCAAAGTTTTCATTTGAAAGATATCCAGTAGACATAGAGAAAATAGCTCAAGCAGTTAATAATAAATCATACGATATACTGCCTGAAGGATTTACTCGTGTGGATACACTTGCTTCACTATTTAGTCTTTCTGAGCAAAATAACTCAGCAATTGATTTATACCACCCTGAATCTGATTCAAAAATATTTGTATTTAAGTCTGAACCTGAAGAGTTACATAATACCAATATGTTGTTAGAAAATGGTATTGATGGGATTCTCCCTCTTATGGGAGAAATAAGAGTAGGAGAAAATATATTTGTTTTTGGAAATGTTCCTGCAGCGTGTGTTAATGTCCAATCATTTTCATCTGATACAGACAATGCAAAATCATTTGGTTTAGAAGGTGTTATAACTCGGGCAGCTGATACTCTTTCAAAAATTCATTCGACAGGATATGCTCATGGCTCATTTGTCATTTCTCATATCGTATTAAATCCTGACCCTGATAATCCAATCTACCTATATCATCATGGAAAAATGCGAGACTCATCTGATGAAAAATCTCAAGATATACAAATGTTTTTTGACTCTATGCAAGAAATACATACACCGGAAAAGATTGATTCTTTAAAAACAACTTTTATGAACCAGTACAACAAATCTCTATGGAGGAAATAACCGAATTATCCCCACAATCACCTCGTGAGCGAGAACATGCAGACAATATTAGTGTTAGTGAAGTATTAAGATCTCCTGATAGCAGGATACTCATAAATGATGCTTTATTTTCAGAATACGATATTGAATTTAGTCCTGAAAGAGCTACTCTTGTAGCTCAACCTGAATTGATGCAGTTTCGAGGAAATAGTGGCCATGACGTGCAAGCATATTATTTAGAGGTTTTATCTGCAGGAGGAACAGAAAAACAAAAAAGAATAGCCGCAGTAATAAAATCACATAATACATCTCAAAAGGCAGAACAGGAATATAAAAATGTACTAAAAGTAAAGAAAAAAGGAATAGCAACTCCAGTTCCGATTTTACATGTGAGTAATGGAGATCTTTCGTATGTTTTGTTTGAATATGATCCAAATCTAAGATCTGCAGATACGATTAATTGGGATATATTTACCGGAAAAGAAAAAGAAGAAGAATTAGGAAAATTTTTTCAAAAATATGCTTCTGAACTTGCTAAACTTCACAAGTTGGGCATATATCATCATGATGCTCAGCCTCGAAATGTCAGTTACAATAGAAATACCTCTGAATTAACATTTTTTGATTTTGAGGCTGCACATGTAGTTGATGATAATAAACATAAAAAACCTGAAGTACATGTTTCGCATGCCTCAAAAGAGCTCCAGAAAGTATTATGGGGATTTTGTCGTGAAGGTATAGTCAGTACTGACAACGGTAGAGAAGGCGCATTGGAAGATTTTAATAGAGTATTTCTTTCACAGTATTTTTCTTCCCTTTCAGCATATGATTCTCGATTTAGTGATATGCAAAATGCTGTTGTAGTTTTATTAAATAGAGACTTTCGGCTTCCTGGGTAGAGACTGTTGGTTCCTATTTATACTGAATTCTTATATAATTCTCAAGTATGCGTATTCCTAAAGCAATACAAAATGTAATTGATAATTTTGAGCGACTCCCAGGTATTGGTCCAAAAAGTGCACAGCGTTTGACGTTTCATTTACTTCGTTTTCCGCAAGAATATTTAGATGAATTTGCAGCTAATCTTTCAGAGCTGAAAAAATCTACTATCATGTGTACCACATGTTTTAATATCGGGGAATCAGAGATATGTAGTATTTGCTCAGATCTGCAAAGAGATGATAGTGTGTTATGTGTAGTAGAAGACGTCCTTGATGTAATTGCGATGGAACGAAGTGGTCGGTTTAAAGGAAGATATCATGTATTACACGGAATTATTGATCCGCTTAACGCCATAGGTCCTGATGACATTTATATTCCACAACTATTAGAGAGAATTAAGAATAATGAATTAGGAATAAAGGAAGTGATTATTGCGACAAATCCGACTATGGAAGGAGAAGCAACTGCAATGTATTTAGTTAAACAACTAAAAATACAAAACGAAAATATAAAAGTTTCAAGGATTGGATCGGGATTACCAATAGGGGCTGATATAGAATATGCAGATGAAATCACACTCCAACGAGCTATGGAAGGCCGTCGTGAATATTGATTCAAGAATTAAGATTCACGATTTATAGGAAGAACTTCTACATAATAATTTTATTCTCAAATCTAGAATCATGCTTCTCATATCTCAATCACTGCATCTGTGTAACTGGTTTTTAGTGTGTTGCGGTCCCCCAATGTGTATAGGGAGACCGCAGGGCAAGGTGTTAGGTTGAGAAATGCAATCTATATTGATTGCACAAGAGCTTCTCGATCGGGTTGACGACCAAATGGATCACCAGATCCACGCATCGGCCATGGTTGCCACGAGCCCAATCATAGTCATCTGAAAGTTGAGCAAGATCTTCC
>DAOMRL010000040.1:0-271 GCA_035445865.1 Candidatus Levyibacteriota bacterium | reverse complement strand
AGGCAAAGATCGAACAGTCGGTTCGATCATGTACCAACCATGTCCGGTTCCATGCATTCTAAGCTGATTGGCGTCGTAGAAGCCGATCTCTGTAGTTTCACAGATTGTCTGTGCAAGTTCGAGTAGGCGCTCGTTTACTTGCTCAGAACTCTCACGAAACAGCGAAGACTGGGTTTGGGCATGATCCAAAACTTGGACTGACATGAGTACCCCTTCCTAAAGCCTAACAAAGCCAGATAGTGCCGTATCTGCAGATATTCAGGTGCCTTAC
>DAOMRL010000039.1:0-7161 GCA_035445865.1 Candidatus Levyibacteriota bacterium | reverse complement strand
AGCAGAACGTCTTGAACATCAGAAAGATGAGATAGTTGATGAGGACGAGAGAAAGAAGGGAGCTGAAACTGAGTATGATTTTGGAAACAGTACCATTCGCGCATTAGCACTGGGACCAACAGAAGGACTTGCACGAGGCACAAAAGTGAGAAAAACAGGTGCTCCGATCAGTGTCCCAACTGGCGAAGGCACACTTGGACGAGTATTTAACGTCCTTGGTAAACCGATTGATGGTGGGAAAGAGATAGAAGCAAAAGCAAAGCGCGTCAGTATTCACCAAAAAGCTCCAAGTCTTGCAGAACAATCTACCAAGCCGGAAATGTTAGAAACCGGTATTAAAGTGATCGATCTTATGGCTCCATTTACTAAAGGAGGTAAAATCGGAATTTTTGGAGGAGCAGGTGTTGGTAAAACCGTTATTTTGCAAGAATTAATCAGAAATATTGCAATTGTTCATAAAGGCCATTCAGTATTTGCCGGTGTCGGAGAGCGTACTCGTGAAGGAACAGATTTGATCCGTGAGATGAATGAATCAAACGTTATGGATAAAACTGTGTTAGTATTTGGTCAAATGAATGAACCTCCAGGGAACAGACTTCGTGTACCACTTACTGCACTCACTATGGCTGAGTATTTTAGAGATGAAAAAGGTGAAGACGTACTACTCTTTATCGATAACGTATTCCGTTTTGCGCAAGCCGGTTCTGAAGTATCAGCACTTCTTGGACGTATGCCATCAGCTGTAGGATATCAACCAACACTTGCTGAAGATATCGGAACACTGCAAGAACGTATTACCTCGACCAAAAAAGGATCAATTACGTCCGTACAGGCAATTTATGTTCCGGCAGATGACTATACTGATCCTGCACCTGCTACTATTTTTGCCCATCTAGACGCAACTGTTACACTCGAGCGCTCAATTGCAGAACAAGGACTGTATCCAGCTGTTGACCCGCTTACTTCTTCATCTAGACTTCTTGATCCAAATGTCGTTGGTGAAGAACATTATCGAGTAGCTTCTGCAGTAAAAAGAATTTTACAGAGATACAAAGATTTGCAGGACATTATCGCAATCTTGGGAATTGATGAACTCTCAGATGAAGATAAGTTAACAGTTGCACGTGCACGAAAAATTCAACGATTTTTGACTCAGCCATTTTTTGTGGCAGAGATCTTTACCGGAAGTCCTGGAAAATACGTTGATATCAAAGATACTATCAAAGGATTTGCTGAAATTATTGACGGCAAACACGATAATCTCCCTGAACAAGCATTTTATATGACTGGAACAATAGAAGAAGCAGTAAAGAATAAAAAATAACTTCTGATTAATGTTTCCAGTAACTCATCACTATGGCTACTTTTCACCTTGAAATTGTTTCTCCAGAAGGGGTTAGCTTTGACGACCAGGTAAGTGAAGTGATTTTACCGACAACTACCGGTGAGATTGCAATTTTACCAAATCATGCACCGTTATTTACAAAACTATCCGAAGGCGAAGCAACAATTATTGTAAATAACAAACAAACACATATTGCTATCTTTGGCGGATTCGTTGAAGTAGGCAGAACAAAAGTTACCGTGCTTTCTGATTTTGCTGTTCGTGCAGATAGTATTGAAATTGGAAAAGTAGAAGCAGCCAAAAAACGGGCAGAAGAAATTTTAGACGGTAAACTAGCAAATGAAGACTTTGCTATGGCAGAAAAAGAGTTACAAAAAGCATTATTTTCTTTGAAGATTGCTGATAAAATGAAAAGACGAACACACTAGTCTATGGCAAAGTCAAAACAAGGGTCACGGTTATCACGAACTCTTGAACAACAAAGCAAAAAACAGTTGTACATTTTTTTCCTTTCTTCCATTGCGTTTATTACTCTCCTTGTATTTACTGGCCCCAAAATATTAGATTTTATCGGAACTCATATGATCGGCACCGGATCTGAACAGCAGAGTACTGAAGAGAACACCATTGAATTTGTAACTCCTCCTATATTTACCACTATTCCTCAGGCCAGTGAAAAAGATACCATTACTATCAGCGGTACTACTACCAGTAAAACAGCAGTTGTTGAGATATTTGTTAATAACCGTCGCGAAGCATCAGTAAAAGTTTCTGAAACAAATTCTTTTGAAGCAAAAAATATCAAACTCCAGGAAGGTCAAAATGTGATCAAAGGAAGATCAATTGTTGGGGATAGAAAAAGTGAATATACAAAAGACTATTTAGTACTATACACAAAAGAACCACCAAAAATTGAAGACGTATCACCTGGAGATGGAACTGAGTTTAAAAGAGGAGATCAGGAAATTAGAGTTCAAGGAAAAACAGAACCGCAAAATACGGTAACTGTGAATAACTTTCGTGCAATAGTTGATGAAAATGGCAATTTCTCTTATTATCTCAGGCTTAATGAGGGAGAAAACAAAATATCTATTAAAGCAGTAAATGTTGCAGGAAAAGAAACAACAAAAGATCTCACCGTCCGTTTTTCTCCGTAGCAAGCCTAACAACTCCTAATAGACAACAGATAACGATTAAGATAAATGAATAAAAAATAGTATTTTCCGTCAGGCCACTCAATAAAATTGCAACTCCTATTGATATAGTGCCTGTGCGTATACTACTTGATTGAATTGAGAGGATTTGCTTGGCTGTTTGCCAACACACATACAAAAAAGCGCAAAATCCAACAATACCAGTTGTGGCCAATACAAAAAGGTAACTGTTTGAGACTCCTGCACCTGCGTGTGAACGACTGATACTATTTTGTTGAGAGATATTTTTTTCCTGTGCATATCGATATGTATTAAACCCTACTCCAAATACTGGATTTTTTTGAACAATGCTAAAAGCTGTTTGATATGATTCGATTCTACTAAACACTGACGCTGTTCGAAACAAATTTACTCCCTCACTCTGCAAGTTCTTTGGTAAAAATACTATTCCAAGTAACATACACGCTATCAGTATCAAAAAAAACTTAATCTTTCTGGTTATCATAACAAACACCAGTATTGATCCAACCCAAGCTACATACCCTGTTCGTGAATAAGTTAATAAAATGGCAATACTCGTAAGTACTACCAATACATACCAAACATACGATAAAAAATCTTTTTGTTTTTTTTGTTGAGTCAAGATAACCACTATCCAAAACAATATGACGAAAATAACTGAAGCAAAATTTGGATCTAAAAAGCTTGAAAAAACTCTATATAAATGTTCATCCCAACCAAGATACATAAGATTTCTCAAATCAGGATACAAAAAATATTGTGCTAACCCACCAACAACTATCACTCCAATTGATAGTGCAATAACAGAGAGTATCCAGGATACGTCTTTTTTTGAAAAAAGCGATGAAACTATCGGAATTAACAACAGATACATTGTTAGCCGTACAAGATAAAGTGAAGACACCAGTAATTCTCGTTGTTCAAGCCAATATATGTTTACCAGTAACGAGACAAAAGATGCCACAAGAAAAAATTTCCATGAACCAAACCATTGAACATTTTTTTGCGTAAGCATCAAAGCATATACTCCGTATAATACAAACAATACAACAAAAAAATCAACCGGATATATATATGCCTGTGGAGCCACTGAAATACGGATCAGAACACCTAGAGGAAACGTAACAAAAATGCCTAAAAACAGTATTTTTAATAGACCCATGTACTTCCTTCCTGTGAATACAATGTAAGTCCTGTTATAGGATTGTCATACAAAGGTTTCCAGGCATAAAATCTTTCAGGAAGTCTCATCATACTTGGAGCTAGAATATAGGTAAATTCATCTCCTGACTGGACATATGATTCATGAATGAAATTAAAATCTGCATAATACAGATTGTGTACATCATATACCAGTACGGTGTTACTTGCAGTGAGTGTTTGAGATAAATATCCGTCTGTATCATAAAAATCTCCAAATGAGAAATTGAGATTTTCTGCAAGATATTCAGAACGTGTCTGTTGTCCAAACACAACGGAAAGATACTTACTACTGGCAACACTCCGATATCCAATCGTTGTTAATGCAACGATTAACCCAATACCAATAATCGCTTTTTTCAAATAAGAATTCGTTAGTTTAGAAAGGACAAGTCCTATTACCAAAGAAAAAACAGGGAGATACGGAAGTATAAATCGTCCTCCACCTGTTCTGGGAATAAAATACCAAACAACTAAACTTAGCCCAGCATATATCACAAACAATCGTTCTTGTTTTGTCAGTCGTTTATACAAAAATATTACAATAGGAAAAACAATCAAATATAGTGGATTAATAGGATCAGCAGCATTTACAAATAGATTCCAATAATCAGCTAGAATCTGGAAAAGTGAACGTGTGCCTGGCTCAACAATCTGTGAATAATATTGGGTAAAAAGAGGATAAAATGGATTACCTGTATTGAGTGTTGAGAAAATAAAATATGGTAGAGGAATAATAAGAGCCGTTAAAACATATTTTATACTTATTACCAATCCTTTGGATAGAGAATCTTTATGGAGATATAACAATATAATTACAAATATTGGAAGTGAAAAAACTGCTATCAACTTGCTGGTTATCGCAAAACCTATCATAATTGCAGATTCTGTAAGCCATAACTTTTTTTTCTCATGTATATATAACACTATCCCATAAATAGCCATCGTTTCAAAAAATGTACGACCTAAATCAATATATGCAGTAGTCGCTTGCCATGCAACGACAAGATTAGATGAAAAGATAAGCAGTACTAATAAAGAAATTGGTGTAGAAAGATATTTTTTTGATATTTTATACAATACAATTAAGGTCAGTATTCCAAATCCATAGTGAATAGCTTTTGCCAGTGTATCACTTCCCAACATAACCGCGGGTATATAAAGCATGTCAATGAGTTTTGGCATGAGACTGTAATAATATAGTCCGCCTGGAATAAAGAAAAACTCATTGTTTTCAGCAAATATTTTAGGAATAGTTAAGTGATACCAAAGAGCATCAAAGGAAATTTCTGGTGCAAATACTCCGATAAGATTGATTCCCCATAATAATGTCAAAAGGACAATACATGCTTTTGAAAAAGTTGAAAGTGAAAATACAGAAACACGCAGTTTAGGTATTACTTTAACAAGTTTTTTTACATCGTTCCTAAACCAGAAAACTACTCCACAAAACCATAAAATGGTTACAAGACTTACCGCCCATGGATATAACAAGTGAGTTATTCCAAGAATAAATAATAGATATGAATAAACGCCAATTAAAATGGCAAATGCAAACATACTCCTCCTTTACATAATAAATATAAGTAGTGAGAAACAAGAATTACACTACTCCACATCACAAAAAGAATAATTAGGTATTTTTTATGCCTTTCCATAACAGATATAATTTTGCCCGCACTAAAAATGAATGGAAACTCATAAGAACTGCATGAATAAATCCGGAAGTACCGTCTTTATACCCTTTCAAATATATATAGTTTTTGAGAAATTTCATTTTAGGATAAAGGATTATCCAAAAAAGATTTGATTTTATTTTTTTTGCAAATAATTCTTCTGCGCGCATTGTTGAGTATTGATTAATTTCCTGTAAAAATTCTGAGACTATTTGATGTGGATAGTGAATCAAAGGATGTGATAATGTTTTTACCTCTCCTTTTACTTGCCATGTTTCATGAACGTTTCCAACCCATTTCCCAGAGTCTTTTTTGGCAAGACGAAGAAGTTTTATCTCACCGGTCTCGCCAAATTGCAGTTCTCTTCCCCATAGAATGTCTTTTCTCTGTATGTAATACCCATCAGGCTCTTGAGAGTCTGTAACTTGTATATTTGTGATTTCTTGTGCAAGCTTTTCTGACACTCTTTCATCAGCATCAACAAATAACACCCATTCATTGTGTGCCTTTGTAAGCGCAAAGTTTCTTTGAGCAGCAAAATCTCCATTAAGCGAGTGTGATATTACCCTGATTGATGCCCCTTTTATAGTATTGGCTATATCTCTTGTTTTGTCGTTTGATTCATCATCAATCAATAATATTTCATCACAAAATGAAAGTGAGTTGATACAACCCACGATATTTTTTTCTTCATTTTTTGTGAGGATAACTGCTGATAACTTCATATATCTATTGTATCAGATAGAACAGATTACACATGATGCTTTGAGGTACGAACAGCTTCAAGTGACGTCCATGCAAAATAAATAATAAATGGAACTGACAGTATATATCCAAAACATGCAGCATATGCTGCTCCGACAATTCCCCACATTGTTATAGCAGGAACAATAGTAGTTAACATACCTGCTAAACCAATAAATGTTGTAAGAGTAAGATATTTTTGTTTTCTTAATGCAAGAAGAAAAGATGAAATCGATAGAGATATTGCTCGAACAATACCTAATATAGCAAGTACCTGCAATACCTCAACTGTTTCAAGCCATCTTTCACCTAAAATGATTCTAACAATTGGTTCTGTAAAGAAAAATAGTGTTAGCCCAACAATAAGCACAAACAGTGATATCATGCCTATGGTTCTCAAAAATGCACGTTTTAATCTCAGATAATCATCTGAGATTTTTACATACACCGGGAATGCAACTTTGTTCACTATCTCTGCAATTTCAGTGATAGGTAGCATTGAGAATCGATATGCCATATCATAAATACCCAGCGCTTGTGATCCAAGTATTCTCCCGACAACAATGTTGTCTCCTCTCTCAAAACCATAATTAAAAATAGTTGCACCAGTTATCCACTTCCCGTGATGGATAAGTTCTGAAATATATCCTTTATTATAGTGAAATCTTGGACGTGGTGAAATAATGATATACGAAAGGGTCATTTCACACAGTGCGCCTACAACCAACCCCCAGATAAGACTACTTGGGGAAGGATTAATGACAAGCAACACTATCGTGGCAGCTATTTCAATGATAAGTACTACACTCCGAAAGAAAAATTCTGTTTTAAATAATAACTCTTTTTGAAGTTTTACTACAGCAGGATTGATAAACCCTCTGATAAGAGGTACCAAACTCATAATATATAGTAAAGTTGTTGCATCTGGAGTATTAAAAAAACCAACAACAAAAGGAGCTGCAATAATCATCACTCCCATGATGATAATACCTCTAATAATAGAGACAAGCCATGCAGAGTT
>DAOMRL010000038.1:4634-7249 GCA_035445865.1 Candidatus Levyibacteriota bacterium | reverse complement strand
AACATCGTAGTTAATCAGTTAAACGTTACAAGTGATAATGTCTCTATTAATGGGATGAGACTCTCTGACTATATTACATCGTTACTTCCAGGTAATACGTCGACTCTTAGACATGGTGAAAACATTAGTACAAATGTAATCTCTCCACTAAGCCAAACCTCAGACATAGCTCTAAGCCTTGAAAACTCTCAGCTCTCAATCCTCAACCCTTCAGCTACAGAATCTGCAGTCGCAACTATTGATAACCAAGGCAATGCTCAGTTTAACGGAACGCTCACTGCACAAAATATTGAGTCTGAAGGTAATGCAACCATTGCCGGTAGTCTTACGGTAGATACTCTGAAAGCAAAAACCATTGAAGGACTTGAAGATACTGTCAATTCTCTGGCTTCTCGCTTTATGGGCACTCACAATGAATCTGGCAATTACATCGATGTATCTACGATGTCTGCCCAATTTGCGTTATTTCACGAAAACCTCTTAAGTCTTGGAACGACAACGATGCGTGAAGCAGCTATCATGGATAGTCTTTCTATCGGAACTCAGCTTATGATAGGCCCTGAATCTTTGGATGTACTTGGATCTGATTTGCAGATTCAGCCTCTCAGGCAAGGAGGAGTATCTTTCTTAGGAGGAATGATGGCTCTTGATAGAGATGGGAACCTTCATGTGGGAGGAAATGCCCAGTTTGCACAAAACGTAACCATTAACGGTGGACTTTTTGCAAATATTCTCTCCCCGCTTGCAGAACATGATCTTGATATTCTACTAGGACAGAAAAACAGTACCGAAAGTTCTAAATTCCGTATCGTAAACGGCTCAAAAACACCTGTTTTAACCATTAATGACCGGGGAGACGTATACTCATCAGGGTCAGCAGAATTTATGGGTGATTTGGTAGCTTCTGGGAGCGCATTTTTATCAAAGCTCAATATCTTCAGTCAAGACGCACAGGCAGTATCTGAAAATGAAATGGTTGCATCTTCTTCAGCAGGAACAGCAATACTCAAAGCATACAAACGTGAAGTAACAATTAAAAGTCCGTATGTACAGGCAAAATCACTCATTTATGTAACGCCCAACGGAGATACAGGAAATCAGGTACTGTACCTTTTGCGCCAGTCTGAAAATGGAAGCTTTACCGTGGGAGTAAGTGATGTATTAAATAGAGATATTTCTTTTAACTGGATTGTCGTAAACTAAAACATCGTTATGATTTTTTTGGTATTTCTTCTTCCTGCTTGAATGTATCTACTCCTAAAAAGATTGTAACCTGATTTTCATGTACTCGCATCACGCCTCCTTGGATAGGAATGTCTTGTTTTTCACCTGCATTATCTACAATACTGAGTTTTTCACGGATAAGGGTAATGAAGTTTTGATGTGCAGAAAGTACATCAAAGGGTCCACGCTCGTTTACCGAAGATACTGCACGGGCCTCACCTTCATAAATCGTTTTTTCAGGCGTACGGACGATAAGCATGAGTGGTTTTGTGCGTAGATCAGTTGTTTGCATATAGTTGGATTGTTACACTATCCAGTGTTTTTATCGGTGTGATTCTCAGGTATGTCAGCTGGAGAAACAGGAGTTTTTGGCATTAATACGGTATTTTTATTCTGATCTTCCGCAACTTGTTTTTTAAGACTTCCGACATACATAAGTCGCTCTGGTTCAGCAGTATCATACCTTCCTTGTAAAATTTCATTGACATCCCCTATTGTCTCTACTCTTTTTACATACTCACCTTTGCGACCTGTTTGATTCTCAGTGACAAAAAAGCTTTGAGTCATATAACTTTTTAAGAGCCGTGCTCGTTTGTATATTACCTGATCAGCTGCCGGAAGCTCTGATTCACCAATCAAAGACACAATTCGCTCTAATGTAAGTGCACGCTTAAGGAGACTTTGCGCTTCAATGTACGCGTTGTAATGATCATCTCCCACAATTTCACGACTTAATGCAGATGAGGTAGAAGAAAGAAAATCTATCGCAGGAAATCGTCCTTCTTGATATACTGCACGGGATAACACCACACTGGAATCAAGATACGGAAATACAGACTGTACTCCATAATCAGTTACATCATCTGACGGGACATAGACCGCTTCCATAGACGTAATTGAGGCGTTTTTCGTAGAGACAAGCCGTTCATGGAACTGAGCCATTTCTGATGCCAGTGTCGCTTGATATCCACCTTCACCAGGAATGGTATTCATTAACGTTGAGAGCTCATATCCAGCTTGCGCAAATCTGAAAATATTGTCTATAAAAAACAGTACATTCCGATGTTCTTCATCGCGAAAATGCTCAGCAAGCGCAAGACCAGTCAAAGCGGTTTTAAACCTTACCGCTGGATTCTCACCCATTTGTCCAAATACAAGTGCAACAGAAGGCAGTACATTACTCTCTTTTAACGTCTCAAAGAGTTCCTGTCCTTCACGAATACGCTCTCCAACACCGGTAAAAATAGAGACATCGTTGTTTTTGGCAAGAACAACAACATTGTGAATGACTTCTGTAAGCAAAATTGTTTTCCCAACGCCTGCTCCTCCGAACAGTCCAACCCGTCCACCGCGCAGTAATGGAGAGAAAAAATCAATCGCTTTTATGCCTG
>DAOMRL010000038.1:0-4582 GCA_035445865.1 Candidatus Levyibacteriota bacterium | reverse complement strand
GCTTTAATGTTTTACTCACAATCGGCTCTCCACCATCTTGAGGATCTCCAAATACATTCATGATTCTGCTCAACACCTGTGGACCAACCGGAACTTTAATCGGCTCACCAGTATTAACAACTCTGTGACCCCGCTGGAGCTTAGAACTTTCAGATAACAGCAGACAATAATATGTTGATCCACCTGATGAACCAAATACCTCAAATTTTATTGTGGGATCAGACTCAAGAAACAACAGATCATGAAGATTCGGCTGATCTTCACCAAACTCAATCTCTACTACCTGTCCAAAAATTGCAATAATGATACCTGTTCCGTTCATATAGTTAGTTTACACGTTTGACTTGCTACTTTGCATTTGCCTTAAAAAGGAGACACTCGTCATAACTCCAAGCTGTTTTTTGTTTTGCTGAGATTTTCTATACGCACGCCCTTCACGAATAATCTGAGGCTCAAGTTTCTCAATATTGCCCAGTGCTTCTTCCATAGCCCGAATACGAGAAGCAAGACGAGCCAGTTCTCCTTCATTGACCGTTTGTTTAAAAAGAGAGACAAATACCTGGTTTTCAAAAAAGGTAAGTATCTCCTCAAGACTTGGTTCAAATGCATACTGTACAACTTCCTGATCGGAGATATCTTTTGTTTCAAGAATTTCCTGGCCTGAGACATTGGTCAAAGTTGGTAGCTGATTAACCATGTTAGAAAAACGGCCATAATACACATCAACAGTTTCATATTTCACCAATGTATCAATAATCGGAGTGAGATCATCTACTGAGATCTCTCCATCAGATAGGTCAAAATAATAGTAATTTTTTTTCAGTTTAGACCCTTCCATCAATTCTTTACCCATTTTTCCTATAATTAAAATTTCTGAGTTTTTGGTCTGGATGTCTTTAATAAATACGTCAAAAACCCGGCGTATGATGTCTCCATAAAACTTACTATTTGCTGATAAAAACACCGATAGCTTTTTCCCATTGTGCGCACGTGTAGAAAACGTTGTCATAGTACCTTTGTTTTTCATGAGTTTTTGGATTCTGCGTCCATAATTTCTTTTCACGTCTACAAACACACTTGAAAGTCCGTCTAAAAAGTCACGAGTCGTCAACACAGACCCTCTTACTTTTTGCATTTTAAGCACAGAAACCTCTTCATAGGCTTCTGCAAGCATTTTCAGTGTTCCCACTAATTCTAGTTCAGATGTTGTTTTATTTTTATTTTGCATACGTTTTACTTCTTATCTGCTTTCACTGGATCCTGCATCTCCGTGGATTCAGAAGTACCTTTGGGATGTTCTGCAGAATCTTGAACTATCTCTCCTACTTGTTGAATTGTAGCTCGTGTATCAGTGGTAGTTACCACATTACACATCGCAAGAAGCTGCGTTTTGTACTGGGCAATTCTTCCAAGTAGCTCATTAAAGGATTTTGAATTCTGCATAAAATTATCAAGTAACTGTTTATTTGACGGATTTTGATAAGCAGTATTTAAGGCATCCCGATACTGTGCAATTGAGTCTTTATCTGTTTTTTCAAAGAATTTGAGCCATAACATAGAGAAAAGTATTATCTGGACTTCAAGAGCAACTACAACTTTGTATTGCTGTTCAAAAAAGGCATACACCATCTCACCAGTAGAGAGCACTTGTTTTACCGTATCACTGAGCTCTGCTCCAAAATGGGAAAGATTTTGCATTTTTTCATATAGAGATAGAAATGCTGTCAGCTCACGATTAATACTCCGTGTAAGATTATTTTGTGCTTGCCGTCCTACACGAGTCACAGACAAAGAAATATTGATAGCAGGACGAATACCTCGATAATACACATTACTGTCAAAATATACATGGCCGTCAGTCATACCCATAAGAT
Organism: Candidatus Levyibacteriota bacterium; assembly: GCA_035445865.1. Taxonomy (GTDB): domain Bacteria; phylum Patescibacteriota; class Microgenomatia; order Levybacterales; family GWA1-39-11; genus JBDHUV01. The sequence goes on along the minus strand of DAOMRL010000038.1, from coordinate 2,708 downwards.
TTGTGGCAATATATCCCGTAAAATCTCCTTCTACAATTTCTGCAACTGGCAGTACTGTAATCGAGCGTTCACCTTCTTCAAACTTAAAATTTCCAGCCCGCTCTAAAAGCCGTGCGTGAGTATAAAAAATGTCTCCCGGATATGAATCACGGCCAGGAAAACGGTTTGCAAGTAAGCTTACTTCGCGATAAAACTTTGCATGAGTAGACAAATCGTCCAGTACTACCAGTACATTATGACCTTGAGCTAAGAAATATTCACCAATCGTCATAGCACTGTATGGAGTGAGAAAAATAAGACTGGGAGAGTCGTCTGATTCTGTAGCTACAATAACCGTATTTTGAGTCAATCCTTCTTTGGCAAAGAAATTTTGTATTTTTTTAATGTCACTTTTTTGCTTTGAGATAGCCCCATACACAACAATAGTACCGAGTTTTATCTGATTTTTAATAACTGAGAGTAAAAATGAGGTTTTTCCTGTCTTTCTATCCCCTATCACCAGCTGTTTTTGTCCACATCCAAGCGGAATCATCATATCAATAACTGCAGTGCCTGTAGAAAATGGCTTAGTTATTTTTGCCCGTTTTACCAGTCCAGGCGCAGGAACATCGATCTCCTGTTCAGTTTGAGGACGAATGTATTGTTGTTCTTGAGATTTTGAGTCTCCCAAAGGATTCACAATCATCCCTAACAGCTCTTTTCCGACCGATACTCCAATTGTCTTGTTGGTTCGGGTTGCTCGTGTCCCCACCTGGACAGACCCAGGGGAGAATATCTGAACTTGTACTCGATCACGCTCAAGAGTAAATACTTCACCTATCTCACCTGTTTCGAATATAATTATTTCTCCAATATGGACATTTGCAAGTCCCGATAAAATCACGAGCGGTGGTCGCACTTCTGTAACTAATCCATACTCTCCTGAACCTGATAATAATTCTTCAAAATTGTACATAAACTCACTATTCAGCACCTCATTAAACGAACCACTAGACGCTGACTGGTACCTCCTTTTCCTTTTTATGCTTGTTACTCATTTTCTCCTGTAGGAGCTTCTTTAAGGAATAATCAAGATACCGCCCGTTCCATTCTATTGCAGCTCCACCAATTAACGAAGAATCCACTACAAATTCGATCACTACTTTTTCTTGTAAATATACATCAAACCATTTCGAAATATTACGTAAGACATCATTTGATGGAATAAAAGCAACTCTCAATACAACAACTCGCAACGACTTTATACTTGCTTGCTGATCTTTAAGAAATTTTTGTATTAACTCAGGATTTGTAGAAGAAATTTGAGCTCTAGAAGCTGATCTCAAAAGTGCTTCTGCAACAGGCAGTGAAAAATATTCCTGCACTTGTTCTTCAAATGATTTTTTTAATGAAAATATCCCTTTTTCAAGCACAGCTAGTTTTTCAAGCATATATGCTTTATCTTCCACTGAGTATATGTAGGAGGTAATGGGCAGGTTCATACGTAATAAATAGGCTATTTCTCACTTTTTAACTCTGGCTTTTTTGATGTATCTACAGACACATCTGTCTGTTCTTCCTTTAAAGCAGGTTGTTCTGAATTACCTGAGTGATCCATATTGGCTGTTTTTGAGGGAAACATTCCCTCTACTTTTGCTTTTTCCAAAGACCTCATAACAAGTGTTTCCTGGTCAGCTTTTGTGAGTTTTTTCCCTAAGACTTCTTCTACTACTGTGCCTGTAATACCCTCAATTTCTCTATCAATTTCTTTTTCAGCTGTAGTAAATAGCTCATCTATCCTGTTTCCAAGCAGTTTTTGTGCTGACAAAGTCTCTGTTCTGAGAATTGTTCTAAATTCTGCAAGCTCTTGTTCAGGTATTTTCTCCAGTGTCTGAAGTGTTTCCTGAGCACGGGTCAGATACTCTTTTTTTGTAGACTCCAATAACGTTACATATTCTTCATCAAATGAACTTGTTTCCTCAGTAAGGTTTTTTTGTGCAGCATCAAGTACTGCTTGAATCTGGGATTGGAGTCCAACGTGTAGATCTTTTTTGAGATATTCAATGTCTTTTAAAGCAGTTCGTGCTTCTTCAAGCATTTTTGCATGTTCTACTTGTATAGATTCAAGCATAGTACGATACTCTTTGTTAAACCCAAGTGCTTCATTTCTCACCATACCGATAGTTGCCTCAGAAACTTCTTTTAGATTGTTTTCAAGATCTTTTATAATGTCTTCTCTGATGTATTCTGTTTTTAGCAAAGTATCTTTTGCCCGTTCAACTGCGCTTTCAATGATCTCTTTTGATCGCTTATGTGCATCTTCTATAGATTTTGATGCATCAAGATGTAATGCACGCCTATCACGGTCAAATTGTTTGTCATGGAGGTATACTGAGTACATGAACACCAATAAAAATACCATGAGTACAAGGTTAGCGAGCAAACTTATAAGCAAATAAGATTCCATATATTTTTTATGACATTAAACATGTCAGTTATAATCGTATCACAAAATATGCCATGACAAGGCCTGAAGCGATGATGGCGACTGTAATTAACACATTTAACATAATTCCCAGTTGAATCATCCGAGAAGCAAGCGGATTGCGACCCAGCGCTTCGATTCCGGTATTGGCAATCCGACCAAACGAGAAAAAGCCAATTACAAAAGCAAGCACCATGATCAAGCCTGCTAAGAAATATTTAAATACCGTTGTTGGCTCTTCAGT
>DAOMRL010000037.1:0-7280 GCA_035445865.1 Candidatus Levyibacteriota bacterium | reverse complement strand
ATAATGAAAAAATACCAAATGCAATAAGTACCATCCACAACTGACAAGACGAAAAATATATTGCTACTACTGATGCCAGAAATGTCAGTGTGTACAACATAATACGGATCTTTTGAGCATTTTTTAACTTTTTCTTGAATAACACAACTGCAGTTATTATTTGAAGTATGATAAAGAGAACCCAACTATAATTAACCCTACATTCTGCATCTGTTGCACCGAAAATGTCTTTTTTTACACTTTTTGTTTTTTGTTGTACAACATCAGCGGACTCTGTACCTGTCGCCTCTACTTCATCTGTAAAAAGACCAAGAATACTTCCAACCAGTCCTCTACTCACGATCCCTGCAACTGTTCCGGTATTTGAACTCTGATCCGTAGATGATATGTTAGTGTTCCCACCACCTGATGACTGATTTGAATTAGTATTTGAGTTATTGCCAGAATTATTATTTGAATTGTTCCCGGTGTTACCAGTATTTCCGTTGTTTGAATCACCTTCGTCTTCAAATCCAAATCCAAAATCAAATGTTGAAGAAGTCCCCTGAACAGAATTTGGAGTCTGCGTATCCATACGTGCAGTTACATCAAGCATAAGTGTGTTATTGGCACCAAGATTACCAAGTGAAATGGTATGCTGTGCTAACAAATCTTTGAGATTTCCTTCCCATAGTGCAGTTGGTTGCCCCTGTCTGCCAATAGTTATATACATATACTCGTCAAGTGATCCTTGTGATCCTGTTCGGGTAATTCGCATAAATATTTCTTTTGTCTTGGTATCTTGATTTACAATCTCTACGGTTTTTTGTGCAGTATATTCGGGTATCCAATTTATATCACTGGTAAAAATTGGGTCTTTTGATGATACAGAACAAATTGCTGTCACACACGTAACGTCCAAATCAGCAGCAAAGGCAGGAATAGCCAAAACAAAAAATGAGATAAAAAATAAAGAGCTGATGAGTTTTTTCATTGGGGTTAAAGATTTTTGGAAACAGTTACTTTTTCTCCGTCAATATCTGCCAACTCTATGGTTAACGTAAAGTTATGTGGATTTGGCTGATACGTACATCCATCATCAGAACATGTCCCCAACAATTTACTAATTGTTTTTTTATCAATATCATCAAATGTTTCAGATCCAAGTATGCCATTTGGAACAGTATCAGTATCATACATAAGCTCATATTCAAATGACGTAAAGTTAGTTAAATTGGAAAGAGTAAAAATAAATTTATGAGTACTGCTATTATATTTTGCTGTAAGTTTTGGCTCATACGCAATCCCTATACTGCTTGATACTTTTTCAGTATCTGAAAATCCTGATTTATCAAGGTTTTGAAAAGCTAAAAACTGTATATCAAATTTGCAGCTATCTCCTTGTAACTCTTTGTTTTCATTTGTGTGAGTAACAATAAATTTCCATTCATCTGCATTTCCCGTAATTTGGGCTGATTCTGTTGCCAAATTGAATTCTGATAGACTTCCGGAATAGACTTCATTTCCTTCTTTTTGTGCAATGAGAGTGAGTTCATCACATACTTCATCATTTCCACTTATATATTTAAATTCAGGGTAATAATAAAAATTAAGGTCTCCTTTTTTTGTGACAAAAATATTTTTTTCCATAACTTCATCTTTTTTTAATTTCTTTTTGTCAAAAAATAATCCAGTATGTGTATCTCCATTTTGATTTGTTAGTTCAAAATCTAAACTATCAGCTTTAAATATATTTTGTTTGGTTATTTCTGTGTTTAACAAAGTAGCATTTGAGATACTCATCATAGGAATGAGTGGGAGAAATATAAGAATACAAAATTTTAAAATTCTATTTTTCAAACTGTACCGCCTTTTTTGCTTTTCTATTTGTCATATATTGTGTTGTTTGTTTTTTAATACTGAGTATTTCGCTATATACAATTGCAACTGCAGGAATGATCGCAAGCAGTAAAAATCGAATCTGTGTTTGGGCAAATGAAACAATTGATCCGACAAAAGGAACTGAAAACAAAACTTTGCCGATCACATCTTGTGAAGAAACTGTCTCTCCATCAGCTTCTTCATTTGCATCTCCTTTTGTTGTAAATTGTGTATCTGACGCTTTCTGCTCTACACTCACAATTCGGTGAGTAACCAATACTGCGTCTCTACCTGATTGTTTAAATGTGATCACATCACCGGTTGAATACGAATGTACCGGAACTGTTAAGACAACACTTTTTGTTGGAATTGTTGGTTCCATAGAACCTGACTGTACAACAAGTGCCCGTACTCCGCCAATTCCAAATCTTCCTGCAACCAGAAGTACACCGATCATTAGTATAAGGAGTACGACAATTGTATATACACCATTTTTTATATATTTCATTTTTTTCATAATGTTTTGCCTCTTTGTTCTCTCCGCAAAAAAATTGCGAAGAGAGAAAAAGTCAAAAGACTTTAGTTTTGCTCAAGATAAAATACAACGTCAAAAATGACACTGTCACCTTGTGCAATATTATCGTTTGCAGTTGGAGTCCATACACCATAGGTTACTATAGGTAAAGTTTCTCCAGCATTGAGAGTTCCGATTTCATACCGTACTCCTTCTGCTGCATTGATTGAAACTGGACTTGTTGGGAATCTGGTCCAAGGAGCAACGTTTGCTTGAAGACTTGCTTTTGCTAATCCTCCAAGTTCTCCTTGATCATCACCTACTCCACAACTAGCGTCTCCGTCTTCCATCTCTAAACAATCGTTTTCAAGATTTCTAACATTGGTAATTTCGTATGATACGGTTCCATTAACTGAACCAGCATTTTTCAAAACCACCTGACCAGCTAAATTCCAGTCTCCTGGTTTTATGTTAGCCAAAGTGTAAGAAGCTGTAGTTCCATCTGCATTGTTTGTTTTCAAATCAAGAGTCCCAGCGGTAAAAGTATTACCTGTTGAAGTTTCTTCATCTGAGAATAAAGCCTGAGTTGCGCCAAAAGTAGCTGCACTCACTGCTAAAATTGTTAAAACACTTAATAAAACTTTTTTCATGTAATTTTTCACCTCCTTCCAGATCGGATGAGTCCGATCAGATAAAAAACAGAGATCAAAAAACAAAAAAAGCCAGCCGCTTTACGCTGCTGACTTTACAAGTATCTGATCTACTATGTTTTTCATTTAATAACTGGGCAGTTATTAAATAGAGGTTGTATGAAAAAACCAACTATTTGGGCAGTTGGATTGTTATCCTGTAATATACCATATGGCATATGGTATTGCAAGCTTTGTAAGAACTGGTATTAAAACCCAGGGAAATAATCTGTCACAATACGTTTGTGTTGTACTTTCATTGAGTGAAGAAGATGTTTGTATGCCTCGACCATAGCATTAGGTCCTGAAATATAATATGTTTCAACACCATCAGCACTTTGATATTTTTTAAGGATTTCTTCAGTTAAATGTCCTTTTTCACCTGCCCAATCTGACGGTGCATTTTCTTCTTTTGTAATCACATAGACCATTGTTAACCATCCCATATCCTGTGCTTTTTTAAATATATCCATGTACACAAATTCTTCTTTATGTGATGCAGTATAAAACATAACAACGTTTCTTTTTTCGCCTGTATCTAAGAGATACTCAACCATACTTCTAAAAGGAGTTATTCCAATTCCTCCTGCAATAAAAACAACTTCATTTTTTTGATCATGAGGTAACACAAAATCTCCTGACAATTGAGATGCCACAATAGCATCACCTGCTTGCATATCAAGCAATGTCCGCTTAAATTTACTGGATCTTTGAGTATCTATGCGTACTCCAAGAACCACATTTTCATTTGTCGGAGACGATGCAATGGTAAAATACCGTCTATTTCCCCTACTATCAGCACTTTTTTCAGGAAGTGTCCATTCTAAATATTGTCCTGGTAAAAAATTAAACTTCCCGCTTTTTGTAAATATAAATTCATAAATATTTGGTGCTATCTGAATCCTTTCTTTAAGATGTAAAAACAATTTGTATTTAGGACCAACAATATATCCATATATATTTCCTACGACAAGCGCAAGTTCTGGTGATGAAAACAACGGTCCAATATGAAACTGTGAACCAAACAATACCCCAACCAACATACCAAACGGGATATATAGTTTTTTTCGTGCAGGCATTGTGAGAGGTTCTGTGAGCATAACCGTACCAAAAAAGATGATTGGCCAAGATGCAAAAACTTGTATAAATGAATCTTGTGGAGACACTCCATTTTTCAGATTAAAAAGAATAATTGTCGGAATTGCAGTTAGAATAAATGCAAAAAGTAAATGAAACCGCCGTATTTTTCTCACTATCAGTAATCCCACGATAACTACAAACGGCAACATCACAACACTCCCGATCCACCAGATGCCATTACCAAATCCTAAAAGACCAGCTAAAAATACCGCAATTGCTGCCGGATTAAAGATGTGTTTTTTATCAATGGCAAAAAAATATTTTGAGGCAATTGCAATTGCTGAAATCCCACTACTTATGATTGCATCTTCAATAGAATTAACCGGTGCTACTATTAAAAATAAAATTAGTGAAGTAATAACTGATGATTCATAATTTGTCTGTGCTTTGAACAGTTTTGCAAATATTTTTTTTGTGATATACCCAACTGCTGACACAATACTTAACGAGATTAGAAGCTGTATACCGTTAAAAGGAAGAATACCTAAAAATCCAAAAAGAATTGCGATACCCGATAACCCTATGAGTCCATATAACACCAACCGATACATGGTGATAGCATTTAAAAATGTATCAATCGGCCTTACAAGTGGCATAAATATATGCATGTTTCTAGTAAAATTCTACAGGAATATTTGAAGACTTTGCAACCGTATGGTCAGGATATACAATTACATACTCAAATGAAAATTGCTCCCGTAATACTTCAGGTGCAGTAAAAAATAGACACGTAGCAATTGCGTCTGCAACCAATGTTGTATCTGCAACCACCCATGTTGCAAGTACAGTATTTTGTGCAGAAAGCGTATGAGGATTCATGATATGGTGATATTGACTCCACTTTCTCCTGTTTCCGGCTGACGCGCAGATACTTTGATTCACAATATGAGCAACACCTATTACTTGATTAAAATTTTGAGGATGCTCAAGTCCTATATCAATACCCACATCTTTGTGATTTTTATATAAAATATCTCCTCCTGCATCAATACAGAAATTTTGTATACCATGCTTTTCCAACAATGACGCTATTACATCTATCATGTATCCTTTTCCAAGTCCGCCAAAATCAAGTATTGCAGGATTTTTTATAATAAGTGTTGAATTATCAAGTGTTATGACATCTTCCCACCGTGGGGGCTTTTGGAGTTTTTTTGGCTGAAATGAGTACGATGCATCATACCCTGCGTCTGCAAGCATATTACCAATCAACGGAGTAAATGCACCATTTGTGAGATCATACAACTGTTTGTATAACGTTAAAAGCTGTACACCATCTGCAGAAATTGGATATTTTCCTGGTGTTGTAGCAATATGACTTATGAGTGAATCTTCTCGAAACCGTGAATATAACACATCAAATGCATTGATTTCACGCATTATTTCTTGCAGGAGTGTATTTTTCTTCGATACCTTGTCTCCGATATAATCAATAACCCATTGTGTACCAATAGCTTCAAACGTCAGCTGACGAGTATCCATATCTTTACGACTGTGCTTGAGCTTTTATTTTTTCTAAAGCATCTTTAAATCCTATCGGTGTAAGAGACGATCCTGACACTTTTGTCAGTGCAACTTCATCGATATTTTTCCCAACAATCATAGGAGCATAATTATCACTAAATTCTCCTTGAAATCTTTTTGATGTAGGATCATCTGCACGTCCTTCAAAAGAAGTATCAGTGATAACTCCACCTGCAAGTGTGATTGTTACACCAATTTCTCTTGGTCCACCCGGAGATACATAATTACCATTTGCTGTATACGTACCATCTTTGTATCCTAAAATTTGTGAGTTCTCAGATGAATCTAGAATTGTCATACTCTCTGACTGGGTGTTTACTGGTGTGCTTTCTTCTGATGAGTTATTTGTGTATGTGTATACTGCGACTACAGCTACAATAATGATGATAACAGCTACTAAAGGTAATGCGTACTTTGTCATACTATTTGTTTTATTTTCTTCCATGTACTACTTCACCTCCTATCATACGCAATTTATCCATTATACATATTTTTTGCAGTCTAGCAAACTAAGCAAAAAGAATTTGAATCAATCTTGAGATTTAGTTTTGAACCTGATAGTGTTGAAGTATGGTCACAACTCGGCGTGTACTTATTGTTTCCTTAATACTAGGAATTATTACAATGCTCAGCGGAATTGGACTGATTCTACATCAACGAACATCACAACCATCGACAACAGAGTTACCAATAGTTCCTCAACAAACCGGCATCATAAGCGGAACATTTGATATTAATGGTATTATCCCGGATGATGCAACAATTACCCTTACAAAAAGAGATTTTACCAGTAGCAACTCACAGACAGCTGCCACAAATATTATCCCTGTAGACGAAGGTACGTGGAGTCTTACCGATGTAGATGCAGGAAAATCGTATGAAATTATTGCAAAAGTTACTGTTGGAGCTCAAACAATATTTACCTCTGCTCCGGTTACTATAACTGCACCTGCTTCCAATGTTGTACTGTCAATCAATTTACCACTTACTCAACCACAAAGTACCGCGGTTATCTCAGGTACTGTCCGAGTCAATGGATACATTCCAAGTGGGTCAACAATTGCCGTACAAGGTCGCAAACTTGGAGATCCTCAATTCCAGCCCATTGTACAAAACCTGCCCGGTGAACAACGTCAATTTATGAGTTATACCACAGCAATCGGCGGACAGACATACGAAGTATATGGAATTTTATATGATCGCTCAAAAAAACAAATAGGATCATCTCAAGTACTCGTACTCACTGCACCGGCTCTTAATGAGACACTTACAATCAATTCTCAGGCAGTGGTACCGTCACCAACTGCTACTGTGCAAACACCTACTCCAATCATTACACAAACCGTTGCAACAGCGACTCCAGCACCAATGAGCCCCACTCCAACTCCGATTACATTATCAGGAAGTATAAATTTTAATGGTATAGCTCCTATCAATTCACGAATTGTGATTTTGCAAAAAGTGTATAACACACCAAACTACCAAGTAGCTGTCGATAATATCACTCCTATTGACGGAACAACATGGACATGGACAGGAGCAAATGCAGCAAC
>DAOMRL010000036.1:3472-7581 GCA_035445865.1 Candidatus Levyibacteriota bacterium | reverse complement strand
GATTCATGAGGAATCCACCGATTACAGCACCGACAATTCCTAAAAGGATATCTCCAACGATTCCCTGACGTGCGCTTGTTCCCATAACGAGAGATGCTATCCATCCTGCAATTGCTCCAAACAGTATCCAAAGTAAAATAGTCATAAATAAAAATCACCTCGCTTTACTGTTACTATCTATAATCTCACTATCAATACTAATGCTTGCTGATTAACAACTAATGTGGATCATGTAAGAAAATTATAAGAATACGCATGAATTGATTTACATTACAGGATGTCTTTGGTAAGATTAAATATTATAAATGAAAAAAACGTTAGAGAATATTTATGTCGCAAGTCTTCGGTTTCTTGAACCTCTTTCGTTAGATAGAACATGTGAAATTGTTGTAAAAGAAGCAATGAAACTTGTAGACGCGGAGTTTGGATCGATATTTTTGAGTAATAAAGGACAACTTAAGCGCTATTATACTACCTCACAATATTTTGAAAAAATTATCCCCCGAAAAAATGGACATGTATATACTACATTTCGCTCTAATAAAGCATCAGTGATTCAGGTAAAAGACTTAAAAGGAGCACATCCTCAACTGAAAGAAATCGGTATTGGTTCAATTATCTTAATTCCTTTGTCATATAAAGATAAATCAATTGGAGTGCTTACCGTGCAATCATTTCAAAATCAGCAATTCTCTGAAAAAGAACTGAACATTTTGAGATTATATGGTTCACTTGCAAGTATGGCAATTAAAAAAAATCAACTTTATAATGATGCGCAAAAGGCAATTGAACTAAGAGATTTATTTATGGCTATGGCCTCTCACGAGCTCCGTACTCCTTTAACTGTCATAAGTGGATATATACAGATGTTACACAAAAGATTACAAGGAACAGATAGCATAGAGGCAACCTGGGTCAATAAATTACATGTAGAAAATTCTAGACTCACAAATTTAGTAAAAGAGCTCTTGGAAGTAAATCGTATACGGTCAGGGCAAATTCAGTATTTTTGGACAGAATTATCTATCAAAGAAATATGTGATAAGGCACTTCAACAGTTTAAACTTCATTTCCCTGATAGAAACATTTCATTTGAAAATAAACTGAATGGCAACACAAGTATTGTTGGAGATAATGAGAAACTTGTTCAAATGGTTCTGAGTATTCTTGATAACGCAGTCAAATTTTCTGATCCTAATTCACAGGTACTTCTTGGGTTAGAATCAAAAAACTCCAATTATTATATAACGATTACTGACGAAGGAATGGGAATTTCAAAACAAGAGATTGAGAGAATCTTTGAAAGTTTTTATCGTGATGTGGTCAATAAAAAGGAAGGTATCGGTATTGGACTGTATCTGGTAAAAAATATTGTAGAACAACACCATGGAACAATAACTATTAAATCAAAAATTAGTAAAGGAACAAAAGTTACTATAAAATTGCCAAATGTAAAAACACAATAGTATGAGTTATCAAGAGATGAATTATGAGTTTGAGCAAAATATGCTTATGGAAGAGCGACTCAAACCGTATGATATCTTAAAGGGTTTAGAGTCATCAGGCATATATGGTCATGCTCGGTTTTCCGAATTTTATGACGCATTCTCAACAGGAGTTATCCATAAAACAAGTGAAGTGCTATGTATTGTGGGTGAGCCTGTGTCAGGGAAATCATCCGTTGCCTCTAACATAATTGCTCTTTTGCAAGAAGAAGATGTAACCATAGAGTATCTCCCCTGGTTTGATTGTCTCAGGGCCGCAAAATATGAGGGTATTATTGCTCCAGAAAAACCATTTTCTGAAATAACTCCAGAGGAATTTCATGAAACCTCAAGTTTTTTGAGCCAATCTATTGAAAAAGTTGTTTCAGCTCATCAACAAGATAGATATACAAAATATGCAACTATTGTTGATATTGTTGCAATGACTGCAGCAAACACAAGTCATGATATTGATCGTGGCACTTCTGCTGTGGCTTACTCAGTTGCTGAACATGAAGGGAATGTACTACTTACTGCAGGAGATCCAGACATGAGAGCTCTCGGGAAGCAATTACGTCGTGATATTCACGCTGTTACAACGCTTGAAGAGCTATACGCTCTATTGGATAGATTTTCTATTGCAAAACCACGATCTAAAAAAGGAGCTATGACTTTGTGGGAGGAATTAAAAACAGGAGCACCACCTGAAGTTGTAGAAAGAAATGAACAAGAACTTAATAGTGTATTGTTTGATGTATATGTAAACGGAGGATTTCAATTGCCTGTAGTGATAGATTCACCAAAAGCATTTGAAAATGACCCTATTTTTCGTGAAATGACAATTACTCAAAGATATATGCCGTTTCTTGCAGAGAAAGTTTTTGGAGTACAAGAAGAAAGAGCGTTTATTGGTACGAATAAAGATATTCACGCAACGCTAAAAGATAAAAAAGGTAAAATAAAAAGACCTGCTTTGACGGAGATTAACTATTTTCGAAATACCTATCCTCTCTCTACTCCTTAATCATATACCCAAAACCTCGGACTGAGTGGATAAGCTTTTTTTTGTGACTATTGTCAACTTTCTTGCGGAGATAGCCCATATATACGTCTACAACTCGTGTCTCAATATCCGGTGAATAAAGCCAGATACGATTGAGAATCATCTCTCTGGTTAAAATTCGTCCTTTATTTCTCATAAGGTATTCAAGTAATTTAAATTCTTTTGGAGTGAGTTGAATTTGTTTGCCATCGCGGGATACATCTAATGTATTAGTATCAAGCTGAAGATCAGAAACAAGCATTTTTGTGTCTCCTGCGCCTTGTTTACGAAGCCTCACTTTCATACGGGCAAGTAATTCATCTGCTACAAAAGGTTTAGTCATATAATCGTCTGCTCCTAAATCTAATCCTTGTACAATACTTGAGGTTGAATCTTTAGCAGTCAATATAATGATAGGGAGTTCTGGATATTTTTTACGTACTTCTCGGCACACAGTTTCTCCACTCATATTTGGGAGTCCGAGATCTAAGATAATGATATCTGGTTCTATTTTTTTGAGAGAGTTGAGGGCTTGTATTCCGTCAGATGCTATTTGTACGGAGTATCCGCTATCAAGCAATAATTCTTTGAGGTAACTTTGGAGTCCTGCATCGTCTTCAACAAGCAGTACGGTGTTTGTCATGCTACCGATTATATCAGCTAATTCTTACAATCTCAACTCCTAGCTTTGTGTATATTGTGCTCTTTCTTGCATATCTCTTACTTGATTCTCGTTGACCCTTAAAGGGAGCATATTAAAATTGCTATTCAGGATCTCACATCTTGAATTACAAAAATATGACACAGTATAGTAAAAAAGCACAGGCAAAAGTGGGAAAAGTAATGCATGAGTATAAAGAAGAAAAACTCATATCCGGTTCAGGCAAAGAAGTTAAAAATCGAAAACAGGCAGTTGCTATTGGACTGTCTGAGGCAAGAAAGGCAGGGTTAAAAGTCCCTAAGAAATGAGGTGATATATTAATATGGCGTTTCAATATACAAATTCACGAGGACAGGAATATTTTCTCCATTCAAAAAATGTAAAACTACGAGGCGGAGATAGGATTCAACGAATATTTTACTTTGCTCCTGATAAAAGAAGTGAGGCAATTGATGATGTTCCTGACGGTTTTAAGGTAGTAGAAAGTAAAAAGACAGGGCTTCCTGTACTCAAAAGAAAGTAAATAACACAATAGGGGTCGGACCCATAGAGTGAGGAGTGATTTAATGAGTCTGACCCCTATATTCGTGTTTTGAGATTATTTTTGGACAAGAACGAGTGTCCAAGCAAACGGGAGCTTTTTGTCCCGTATTTTTAGTTTGTGCTTTTTAAGCATTTTTTCAAAATCATTGTGAGACCAGTGTTGAATATGCTCGGGATGATTACCGAATGCCCTCACATGTCTTCCACGAAAAAAATTTGCCAGTCTGAACCATGGTTCATTAGGAACAGATAAAAGAAGATATTTATTTGAAACACGTATAAGTTCTTTAAGTGCATTTTGAGGTTTTTCTAAATGTTCAAGTACTTCATTACACAGTACCATGTCAAAAGAATTATCTTTGTACGGAAGTGCATAAAT
>DAOMRL010000036.1:0-3430 GCA_035445865.1 Candidatus Levyibacteriota bacterium | reverse complement strand
CAATGGTAATTGCATCGTCAAAATTATCTATTCCTTCAAGCTTTTTCCCTATGTTCATTTGTTGAATCCGGTTTAGTGTTACACCTTCACCACACCCTACATCAAGTATTTTCTCAGGATTTGCTCGCTTTAACATTTTAAAAAATTCGGTATAAAAGTTGTTGATTAAATACCGCTGAATAGGATTTCTGTGCTGGTGCTTTTCAAAATTTGATGTTGTGTCGTTCATAGGATTTGCTTTTTAGTTATAAATGTTACTCTTTCACTTGTCAACCCTCTGTAATATACACTGGCATTTAAGAGAGATGTTTTTTATACTATAGAGTGTGCCGATGAATATGAAAAAAGCGTTGCCTATTTTTCTGCTAATCTGTGCGGTAGTTGCAGGGATACTGTTTATACGACCATATGATATCGAGACTTCATCATTTCGTCTAGAGTCTCCTCTACCCTCGTTATTTACTAATAATAGCCCTCAAGTACTTGCATACCATGAATTTTGGGAGCCTATGATGAGTGATCCTATACCTTCTCAAGAAAAGGTACCAGATATCACTGCACAGTCTGTGCTTGTGTATGATACCTCTACGGACAAAGTGATATTTGAAAGAGAAAGTCGCAAACGCATGCCGATCGCCTCACTCACAAAAATTATGACTGCAATTGTGGTTATAGAGAATGAAAACCTGGATGAATTGGTAACAGTAAGTAAGCGGGCCGCAACTATTGGAGAAAATTCGATGATGTTGCAAGAAGATGAACAATTTACTCGTCGAGATTTATTATATGGTTTGATATTACCCTCAGGCAATGATGCAGCAGAAGTTCTGGCAGAAACAAGCTCTGTTGGTAGAGAGAATTTTATATTTCTTATGAATAAAAAAGCCGAACAATTAGGACTCGCAAACACTCACTTTACCAATCCAAGTGGACTTGAAGGAGATGGAAATCAATACAGTACAGGGTATGATTTACTGGTCATTACACGGTATGGGTTGTCACTACCGGAGTTTGCAAAAATTGTGTCAACTGTCGAATATGAGATACCAGAAAATAAATATCATACATATTACAGACTTTTTAATGATACCAATTTGTTGACTACTTACCCTGGGGTTAAAGGAGTAAAAACTGGATTTACGAATGAAGCAGGTATGTGTCTAATAACATTTTTGGATTATCGTGGACACAAAATTATTGCTGTTATTTTAAATAGTGAAAATCGTAGACAAGAAATGAAAGAATTACTGGATTATTCTCTTAAAACACTGGGAACAGAACCTCCAATACATCTTTAATGGTATACAGATCGGCTACCATTGCATACATGTATTCCGTTTTGTATCATATCTATATGAGATCTAAATCTTGGTCAGAGCAGGATTTGAGAAAGGCTATAGATACATCTACTAGCATTCGGCAGGTATTGAAAAAATTGAGATTACGAGAAGCAGGAGGTAATTATGTACAGATTACGAAGTACATTAGTATCTATAAAATTGATATATCTCATTTTATGGGTAAGGGTTGGAGTAAAGGAATGACTGGAATAGGAAAACCTCTAATTTCTTTAGAGAATATTCTTATACAGCATAGTACTTACCAAAGCTTTAAACTAAAAAAAAGACTTTTCAGTGCTGGGCTTAAAAAAAGAAATTGTGAAGAATGTGGATGGTCAAAAATGGCTGAGGATGGTAGAATACCACTAGAGTTAGACCATATAAATGGAAATAGATATGATAATAGGATAGAAAACTTAAGAATATTATGTCCAAATTGTCATAGTCTTAAACCGACACATAGAGGATTAAATAGGAAATTGCACAAATAGCCTGAGTGGTGGAATGGTATACACGCACGCCTTAAGAGCGTGTCCGCAAGGATAAGGGTTCGAGTCCCTTCTCAGGCACACATTTATCTATTATTAATTAACTCCTGTGCTACTGGTTGGAATATTTTATATCCTTTCTGTGCTAAATCTACTCCTTTAACAGCAAAGTCAGGGATTGGAGAGATTAGTGATTGTCCTTTTTGAGTTGCTTTTACATCCATTCTCATATCTCTGCCTATCATATCAATTGCAGTTGTACCTGTAGGATCTTGTGTTAAGATTCTTCCATATGCACGTACCTTTTTTCGTATTTCATTACTCTCACTCAATGTTTTAATCCTTGATTCACCAGCAAATTCTTGCATAAAACGAGCACTTCTTGCTAATTCAATCTCAATATCTACCCCTTCTGCTACTTGTATGCCACCATTCATATTTGCAGTCGTCATCGAGATACCATGCCTTATATCATGTAACAACATGAATCCTCCCGGATCATTCAGACTATGTATTTTGCTCATCAGATTTTCAACATTAATCATCATTGTACTAATGACCTGATAATTTGCTGCTTTTGCTGCAGCAAGTGGAGATTCTGTATTTATACTGTACCGAGCTATTGTGTTTTCTAATGCACCACTTATTACATTTTCATCACTCAATAACTCCATAAATTGTTTTTCAAGTATGGGGATCGGTGCCTGCATTGCATTGATTACTGCCTGAGGATCATACAGTTCGGCCAAGCGTTTTCTTTCTTCTGTAAAGTAAAGCAGTTGTCTATTTCTCTCTATATCCATATTTTGGGTATTGTAATACAATTAGATAAAGGTGTAAAGTTCTGGAGAAATATCTTATCAAGATTCAAAATTTTTAGTTTCAAAAGCCATTGCTTTTCAACAGAAGGGAGTTTTGAGTAAAACTTGCTGATCCACCTTTTACTTCACAATAAAATCTGTGATAAATTTCACAAACTTGTCGTAGTTTGTATAGATAATATAGACATTCAAAAAAATAAGTCCTGGAAAAACAACAGACTTTTCAAATAGTCCGCCCGTTTTCATTCGTAGTTTTCTGAATGGAGGAATTCCAAACTTGATCGGTATTGGAAAAAGTAAAGGTACTCCGTCTCGGCTAAACATATCCATTACAAGATGAGACACAAACCCTATCATAAACGCCCACCATACAATGTTCATATCAACCAACAACACTGATGACATAAGCCCCAATGCAAGTTTGAGAACCCATCCAAACAAAACAACTCCAATGATAGAGTGAGAAATAAAACGATGCCCACCAAGCATTGGTGAGATCATACGGCTAATAACTGAGCCTCCTCGTGTTCGATTCCAGAGCGTTCCGGTAGGTTGATCAATATCCGGTGCAAGTCCACCAATCATATTAGCTGAAAAAGCAACAAGACCAGTTGCTAATGTCATTTTCTCAAGCGGGATTATAGACATAGTTAAGGTGAGCGCAGTAAACGCAGCAAGATCATGAGTTCGTCCTGTCATATTACTTTTAAGTATAAAGAATTAAGAAGTGAGATGAAAGAATGATGATTAAAAATTGCCGGGAATGAAATGTGTAGAACAC
>DAOMRL010000035.1:0-7652 GCA_035445865.1 Candidatus Levyibacteriota bacterium | reverse complement strand
ATCAAAAACTGATCTTGAGGCACTGCGATCAGATGCACAAAAAGGGTCACTTGAAAAAGCTGTTGGGGCAGCAAAACAGAAATTAGCAGACAATACATTACTTATCAATACACCACTTTCCAATAAAATTGACGGAGAAAAATTTAGTAAAAAAGAAGGGGAAGAAGCAAAAACAGTCTCACTGACAGGAAAAGTAGCATATACATTTGGAACATATGCCAAAAATGATTTGGCAGAGTTTGTAGAACAAATGGCTAAAGGAAAAGTTCCTGACGATTATGGATTTAAAGAAGATCAGTCAGATATTCAAGTATCAGGGCTTACGGTTGAAGACGAGCAGGTATCAGGAAAAATAGTGGTCAATGCGGTCTTTTTGCCTAATATTGAGACAAGCAAAATATTATCTGAACTGAGAGGAAAGCAGATGAAAGGAGCAGAAGAAATAGTTGCGAGCAAAAAAGGAGTATCTGACTATACTATTTTAAGAAAAAATGTTCTTCCCCTTTTCCCCGCATTCTTGCCGTTTAACGCCAAGAATATTGTCATAATCGTTAAAACAGATGGGTAAAAAATATTACAAAGCACACAATTACCAGATTACAAAGTATCTGCGCCTTGCCGGATTATTGTGTATTGTAGGGGGGATTGGTGTATTTGTATATTTCTTTTTTCCGCTTGTTGCTTATCAGCTTTTTCTTGGAGCACCTATCCAAACCCAGGAAATTGAATCTCCGGTACCGAAATATTTAATTGGCCGAAGTAGCAATATTAGAAGTCTTATTGACCAGGGAATTTCCCGTCTGCAATTTGATTATAAAGATGCACGAAATTGGTATCCTCAGGTGCATGCCGAGGAAAAAACAGTTGAAAAAGTTAATAATTATTTGTTATCTATTCCTACACTTGGGATAGATAATGCCAATGTCTCAACGAATAATTATAACTTGTCAGAGACACTCGTCCATTATTACGGACCGGCAAATCCACTGGATCACGGAACGTCAGTGATATTTGGACACTCAACACTTCCTCAATGGTTTAATCCTACAAATTATGAAGCTATTTTTGCAACACTCCACACAATTCAGATAGGAGATGAATTGATTGTTACGGTAAATGGAGAACAACATACCTATGAAATTTTTGCGACTACGATTACTACTCCTGATGATGTCAATATTTTCTCTCAAAGTTATGATAATAGCTATATTACACTTGTTACGTGTACACCACCTGGAACTATCTGGAAACGATTAATTGTGAGAGCAGTACTCAAAACATAATATGGATCCAAATACACAATTTGAAGAAAAACAATATATCTCTCCCTATCAACAACAGCAGTTGGATAACTGGAAAAATAAAATACAAAAAGGGTTACAAGCTGCTTGGCCGTACTTTTACCGCTTTTTAAATGAATTTTTGCTTATCATGATGAAAGTAATCAGAGGAAGTATACAAATAGTAAAAGACCAATTGTTTAATAAAATGTAGGACACATACAATACGATTTTTCATTTTTATTTTTTTAACTTTGCGCTTTTAGCTTGTTTCTCAAATATGCTATACTTACTAGAATGCGCCGATTAGGATCATTAATTATAGTTTTGGCGGTAATTTTCATCGGGTTTTTGATCTGGTGGAATAATGGACTAAAGCCAGTTAACTCTGCTGATACATCTTCAAAAATATTTCTTGTTGCTCCCGGTACAAATGTTCGTGAGATAGGTAATAGTCTTAAAGAAGAGGGACTGATTCGAGATCCAGTTGTATTTTTTCTTTATGTCAAAAAAGAACGACTTGATACCAAACTCCAAGCAGGAGACTTTCGATTATCAGCGAACATGAGTATTCCGACTATTATTGAACAGCTTCAGACAGGCTCTCTTGATATCTGGGTCACAATTCCTGAAGGACTCAGAGCAGAAGAAGTTGCAGAGATATTGTCAGAAAAAATGCCAATGTATGATGAGACATGGGTCTCAGCACTTGTTGAACATGAAGGATATCTTTTTCCTGATACCTATCTGATTCCTCGTGACGCAACGGCAGAAACAGTAATCAATGTCATGAGAAAAACATTTTTTGCAAAAGTTGCTGATCTTGGTCTCACTGAATCATCCCCTAATTTACAGAGAGTGGTTACAATGGCATCTCTTATTGAGCGTGAATCCCGAATTGATGAAGAAAAGCCACTTATTGCCTCAGTTATACAAAATAGGATAAATGATGGAATGCCGCTTGATATTGATGCTACCCTTCAATATATTGTAGGGGAAAAAGACGGAAAATGGTGGTCAGTGCCAACTGGTGAAGAAAAAACAATAAATTCGTTGTATAATACATATAGGAATGTTGGGCTACCGCCAGGTCCGATCTGTAATCCCGGAATCGGAGCAATACAAGCAGCAATGAACCCTGCTTCAAGTGACTATTACTTTTATATTCACGATCCAAGTGGCCAAGTCCATTTTGCAAGAACAAATAGTGAGCATAATAGCAACGTTTCAAAATACCTACGATAGGTACGGAAAAAGACACATCAGGCATGGAAATGAAAAATAGGTGTTGACAAACGTTCGATTTTCGTGTATAGATTAACAACACGCAGAAAAAGAAGGGATTATTGTGTCCGCGGGGTTTTTTTTGTTTAAAATCGCCGGTCAAAAAAAATAAAATTCTAGATGACATCACAGATCACCACACAACGACAATATTGGGGAAAAGAATACGAAAAGCTACCAGAGCTTGAGTTGCTTTCTATTCAAAAAGCATCATACAAATGGTTTATTGAAGAAGGTGTCCAAGAAGTACTTAATGAAATTACTCCGATTAGTGATTTTACTGGTAAGAATTGGGAGCTTATTCTTGGTGAATATAAGCTTGGAGAACCAAAGATTACCGAAGAACTTGCAGTACAAAAAGGCCTCACCTATTTTACCCCTCTCCTCGTAGAAACAACACTCGTAAACAAAAAAACAGGAAAAAGAATCAGTCAAGAAGTTTTCTTAGGTGAAATTCCTAAAATGACAGATCGTGCAACGTTTATTGTAAACGGTATTGAGCGCGTAATTGTTAATCAAATTGTTCGATCACCAGGTGTTTTCTTTACAGCTTCTGAAGATCCAATTACCGGAAAAACACTCTATACTGCAGAACTTCGTCCAATCCATGGCTCTTGGCTTGAATTTACGACTACCCGTACAGATATGATTGTGGTTCGAATTGATCGCCGCAAAAAATTCTTAGGAACAGTATTCTTAAAAGCAATTGGACTTGAAGGAACAGAAAATATATACGAACAGTTTAAAGATATTCCAGATGCTGCAAATATTATCAAAAATACCATGGAAAAAGACGATACTCGTGGAGAGACAGACGCACTGATTGAAATTTTCAAAAAAATGAATCCAGGTGAACCAGTTGTATTGGATACCATCAAAAATAATTTCCGTGACACATTTTTTGACAGACGAAGATACGATCTTTCCCGTGTAGGACGATACAAAATCGGACAAAAATTATCAGAAATTGAAGGGTTTAAAAATTCTGAATCATACACACTTGCAGTAGATGACATCATCGGAATCATGAAATATCTCGTGATGCTTTCTCAAGGACAAGGAACATTAGATGATATTGATCATCTCTCAAATCGTCGTATTCGTAGTGTTGGAGAATTAGTACAATCAACAGCATTTCGTGTAGGAGCATTAAGATTAGAGCGTATTATTAAAGAAAAAATGTCTTTGGCATCTACTGAAGAAGACTTTTCTCCAAGTCATTTTATCAATGCGCATCCAATTATTGCTGCAATTAATGAATTTTTCCGCACTTCTCAACTCTCTGCAATTCTTGATCAGACAAATCCTCTTTCAGAAATTGATAATATGCGTCGTCTGACCGTGATGGGTACCGGCGGTATCTCTCGTGAACGTGCATCATTTTCAATTCGTGATATTAATAGCTCACAGTACTCTCGTATTGATCCGGTGCGATCTCCTGAAGGTCCAAACATTGGACTTGTTACCTACCTTGCGCTATATGCACGGGTAAATGAGTACGGATTTTTAGAAGCACCATATAGAAAAGTAGCAAAAATAAAAGAGGGTAAAAAAACTCGATTAAAAGTAACTGACGAAATTGTATATATGGATGCATATACCGAAGCTCAGTTCTATATCACCCATGCAGATATAAAAATAGATGAAAAAGAATTTATTGTTGATGATATGGTTCCTGCGCGACATAAAGGA
Organism: Candidatus Levyibacteriota bacterium; assembly: GCA_035445865.1. Lineage (GTDB taxonomy): Bacteria > Patescibacteriota > Microgenomatia > Levybacterales > GWA1-39-11 > JBDHUV01. Next base: position 3,396 of record DAOMRL010000035.1, on the reverse strand, counting down.
TCATATCTTGAAGTAGAACAAGAAAAAATTGATTTTATTGATGTTGTACCACGTCAGGTAATTGGTACTTCAGCTGCCTTGATTCCGTTTATTGATCATGATGAAGCAAACCGTGCACTCATGGGTACTCACATGCAATGTCAGGCTGTACCGCTTGTGAAAGCAGAGAGTCCAATTGTTGGTACCGGTATGGAAATGAGTGTTTCAGAAGCCATGGGCCGTGTAGTACGAGCACCATTTGACGGAGAAATTACCTTTGTTGATGCTGACAGACTGGTTATAAAAGGAAAAGGCGGAGAAGCTCAGTATCTGATCAAGAAATTTAAGAGAACATCTTCAAATACATTTTTCAGCCAAAAGCCACTGGTTTCAACAGGAGATAAAGTGAAAAAAGGAGATCTTTTGATCGATGGTCCTGCTTCTGAAAATGGTGAGCTTGGGCTTGGCTGTAACTTAACCATTGCATATGCATCATTTGATGGTCTTGGATACGAAGATGCTATTGTTATCTCAGACAAGCTGGTAAAAGACGATATGTTGACCTCAGTACATATTGAAAAACACGAAGCTACAGTTGTTGATACAAAACTTGGTCCTGAAGAAACAACTCGTGATATTCCAAATGTTGCTGAAGAAGATCTTGCTAACCTTGATGAAGAAGGAATTGTGGTTATCGGATCAGAAGTTGAACCAGGTGATATTCTGGTTGGTAAAATTGCTCCAAAAGGTGAGACAGAACTTACGGCTGAAGAACGGTTGCTCCGTGCAATCTTTGGTGAAAAAGCACGGGAAGTACGTGACACATCACTTCGTATTCCCCATGGAGAGCGTGGAACCGTTATCTCTATTCAGATCCTTGATCGTTCAAAAGGAGATGAATTAGAACCGGGAGCACTGAAAAGAATTATTATAGAAGTTGCTCAGCTTCGCCATGTAGTAGTTGGAGATAAACTTGCAGGACGACATGGAAATAAAGGGGTTATCTCAAAGATCGTTCCTGAATCTGACATGCCATATCTTGAAGACGGAACACCGGTTGATATTATTATCTCTCCAATTTCTGTACTTGGTCGTATGAATTTAGGACAGTTACTTGAAGCACATCTTGGATGGGCGGCCAAAAAACTTGGATACAAAGTTGCACTTCCTGCATTTGAAAAGCTCTCAGAGCAAAGAATTTTTGATGCACTTGAAAAAGCAGGGATTCCTGCAAATGCAAAAGTGACATTGTACGATGCGCGAACAGGTGAAGCATATGAAAATGATGTGGTAGTTGGAATTGGATATATTATGAAATTGATCCACATGGTTGAAGACAAAACTCATGCACGATCTACTGGACCATACAGTCTTGTTACTCAGCAGCCACTTGGTGGTAAAGCTCAGATGGGTGGACAAAGACTCGGAGAGATGGAAGTGTGGGCGCTTGAATCACATCGTGCAGCATACACATTACAAGAAATGTTAACGACCAAATCTGATGATATTGCAGGACGTGCAAAAGCATTTGAAGCTATTATTAAAGGTATTGATATTCCAACACCTCGAGTACCGGAGTCATTTAAAGTCTTGATTCGTGAGCTTCAGTCACTTGGTATAAATGTTGATGCAATGGAGGGAGTACCTGATACTACTGATGATGAAGAAACAGTTGAAGAAGCAACAGAAAACATCGAAGCGCAAAAAGCCGGAGAAGAGTTACTTGATGCAGTTACTGATACTTCTATTAGTGAAAAAGAAGCTGCAAGTACTGATGAGGTAGGAGTAGAAGTCATAGAATCAGTAACTGAAGACGCTGAGCCTACTTCTGAAGAAACTGAGCAGGAAGTTCATGATACAATAGATACCGAGGAAAAACCTTCTGATGATGAATCTGTAGAAGATAAGGAGGAGGGTAAAGAATAATATGGATAACGAACAAAATAACAATTACGAATCTCGATCACAAAATCGTGCAAAAAATAAAAAATTTGATTTAATCAATATTGCTGATTTTACTGGTCTTAAAATTACGGTTGCAAAACCAGAGCAGATCATGGAGTGGTCATATGGTGAAGTTGTAAAACCTGAGACCATTAACTATCGAACATTCCGTCCTGAAAAAGATGGACTGTTTGATGAAAGAATTTTTGGACCTACACGAGATTTTGAGTGTTATTGTGGAAAATATAAGCGGATTCGATACAAGGGGATTGTCTGTGACAGATGTGGAGTTGAAGTTACCTATTCACGCGTACGTCGTGAAAGAATGGGGCATATTACGCTTGCGTGTCCGGTAATTCATGTATGGTACTCAAAAGGATCTCCATCAAAACTCTCAACACTGCTTGATCTTTCTCAAAAAGAACTTGAGGGAGTAATTTATTACGCAAGTTATCTCATTGTGTCTGTTGATGAAGATAAACGAAAAGAAGCACAAGAAAAACTTGAGATTATCAAAGCAGAACGCTTAGATCGTATTAAAGCACAAGTAGAAGAGGATCGTGCAGCATTAGTACAAGATAGTGAAGATAAACAAAAAGAAGTAGAGAAATCTTTGACAGAAGAACGCAAAAAACTGGTGTTAGAAGAAACAAATATTGCGCTCCGACAAAAAAATATCGCGCTTGATAAGCGACTTGAAACAGAGACATCTCGAACTGAAGAGATTTTCAGTCGTGTCGGTGATATTGTTAAAAATCTTCGAGTATGGAATGTATTATCAGAAGAAGAGTATGTAAGGCTTCTTGAATATGATATTCCTATGTTTTTTGAAGTAGAAACAGGTGCTTCAGGTATTCTTAAAGCAATTGAGTCAATTGTTCCTCAAACACTGATTGGTGAGCTTCGAGAAGAAATTGCAAAATCTTCCGGTCAGCGCCAACTCAAACTCTTAAAAAGACTTCATTTGATTGAGTCAATCAATAAAGCAGGAATTGATATTCGGTCACTCGTGCTTCGGGTAATTCCGGTTTTGCCTCCTGATTTACGTCCAATGGTTCAGCTCAATGGTGGACGATTTGCAACATCTGATCTTAATGATTTATATAGAAGAGTTATTAACAGAAATAATCGATTAAATCATCTTATTTCTCTTGGAGCTCCTGAGATTATTTTGCGTAACGAAAAACGTATGTTACAAGAGTCTGTTGACTATTTAATTGATACGTCAATCCGTACCAGTACAACTCAGCGTCAATTTAAATCACTGTCAGATATTTTGAGAGGAAAACAGGGTCGATTCCGAAAAAATCTTCTTGGAAAACGGGTTGACTATTCAGGACGATCAGTTATTATTGTCGGACCTGAACTCAAGCTTAATCAGTGTGGTATTCCAAAAGAAATGGCACTAGAACTCTTTAAGCCGTTTGTGATTCGTGAAGTTATTGCTCGTGGATACACTACTCCAAATGCAAA
>DAOMRL010000034.1:0-7653 GCA_035445865.1 Candidatus Levyibacteriota bacterium | reverse complement strand
ACCTTTTGCTGATTCACTGGTAACAGAAATTACCACATCATATGCATCAAATGAAAATGATTCAAATACAAGTGGCATCACCGGTGCAAAAATCTCGTGATGCGTTCTGGCATAGGAAATTTTCTGAAGAAAAGAAGGATGTATGGTAAAAACATCTGCCCATTGAGCAGTAGACTTATTATATACTGCAGTAAAAAGAGGTGCTTTGGGAAAAAGGTTGTGCAGTGCAAGAAGTACGCGTTCTGCGCCTCCCCATTTATTTACTCTGTCATACACGAGTGCAACTTTCATACGTTAAATCCTACATAGTATACCGAATATAAAGTGGTTATGAAGAAATTGATTGGTCATATACAGCCAAAGTTTCACGAACCATAGTATCCCATGAATATGTCTGTGATTTCTTTTGACCATTCTGGATGTAGGTATTTTTATCAGTTGTAGCCATGTTCGTTATCCTGGAAAAAACATTTTTTATATTTTGTGAATTCTGTTGATCAAAGAAAATAGCTGCGTTTCCGCATAACTCCTTAAATGCGGGGATATCTGAAGCGGCGACAATACAACCAACAGACATTGCTTCAAGAACTGGTAATCCAAAACCCTCCATATGAGATGGTGCAATTAACGCAAGTGCATTTTTATACAGCTGACCAAGTTCATAATCTGAAACATCAGGAAGATGGATAATATCTGATGAAAATAAGGGATGAAGTTTTTGATAAAAATAGTCATTTTTTCCAACAAGTAATAGCTGTATATTTGATTGGTTTTCATCTTTAAACATCTTGAACGCCTGTATGAGCAATGGTAAATTCTTATGAGGATATGCATTTCCTACGTACAAAAAGTAGCGCTTTTTTAGTCGATCTGAAATTTTTTCAGATACCGTACCACTTTCTAAAATTCCTATATCAAACCCTTCTTTTGTGACTACAATTTTATCTTTTGTATGGGGATACAGTTGTTCAACATCTCGTCTTGTCGCATCTAGCGGAACAATAACTTTTTTTGCTTTGCGAGTAGCTTGTGCCATTGTATATGAATAGGCAAGACGTTTTGCTTTATATACTGGCAGTGGTAATGTTGATGCCTCACCAGTATCAAAATGAGAAATTATAACGTCATGCAGTGTTAACACAAAGGGCTTGTTATAAAGAACTGGGACAGAGTAATACGTGAAATGCATAAGATCTAGAGAGTCTTTTGCAATAATTCGAGGAAACATTAGTTGTTCTTGAATAGAATGCCAGGTAACTGCAGCAAGTTTTTTTTCTATATGAGGATTGTTGAATTTCAGTGATTTATATTCGCTCTCAAGAAAGTACAATACAAAGGTATGCGAAGACCCTTTCGTATCAAGACCGCGAACTAAATTACGGATATATCTTCCTACTCCAGTCTGATTCCATAATCTACAATCTATTCCAATTCTCATAGTCCTTGTCGTTTTTTCGTGATAAGTTTTTTAAGATCAATTCCAGCAAAGACCATCCCTTGAATAAATTTAGGGTATTTGTTTTGGTAATGCTTTGTATAAAAAAGCTTCATTGCATCAAATCGTGCGTCTTGAACTCTACTCTTTGTCTCACGTGTCGCCGTTGTGTTCCCTTTCTTTGTTCCCCCAGACATTCCATTGTAATGGAGTATTGAGTACTCAGGAATATACATAATTTTCCAACCTTTTTCTCTCAATTTATAACAAAAATCCAAATCTTCCCCATTAAAAAAATAATCTTCATCCCACCACTTCACCTGCTCACCCGCTTCTCGTCTTACAAACATAAATGCACCTGTTATCGCGTCTACTTCATGTGTTTTTGACATGTCTTTCCATGATTGGGTGTATCCACTAAACAACGGAATTTTTGGGAATACTTTAGATAGACCACTAAAGTATGCAAATGAATTCCATGGTGTTGGAAATCCTCTGTGTGAAGCATAATCTATTCCTCCATCTGGTGTATTTAATTTACAACTGGCAGCTCCCACTTTTTCATGCTGACCCATATACTTAATCATGTAATCTAAAGTTTTTTCATGTACTACTGTGTCAGAATTCAAAAACAAAACATATCTTCCCGAAGATTTTTTGACCCCAATATTATTTCCTTTTGCAAATCCCACATTATCGTTGTTTGCGATAACCTGTACTTTTTCGCTTTTAATGGACTGTAGTTTTTTCACCGAATCATCGTGTGATGCATTATCTACAACAATAACTTCATACGAATGATCTTTTACAGTGGTAAGAACAGATTCCACTGCTGCAACCGTAATATCTGCAGTATTATATGAAACAACAATAATTGATAAATCAGGATTTTTCATTTTTTATGAGCCGTTTCCAATGTGTATGAAGATTCTTTCCAATAACTTCCCATGAGTATCTCTCTTCCACAAATTCCCGTGCTCTATGTGACATAAGCTCAGATGCCTCACTATCTGAAGTAACTGTTTTTATTGCAACAGTAAATTCTTTCCCGTTTTGTACAATTACCGCTTCTTTCTTATGGTCGATTCCCATTGTAGTAAGTCTATCACCATATCCAATCACCGGTAACCCACACGCCATAGACTCTATAATCTTAAAGTTTGTCCCTCCACCAATGCGAATAGGAAACACAAATGCATCTGCTGCATAATATTCATCTCTAATATCGGTCACATATTCAACACAGCTTACTCGTTTATCATCTATACCTAACGACTGTACATCTTTTCCAATAATACGCAGTTCATAGTCTCCTTCAAGATGTTGAAACACTTGATTATAAAAGTTTTTAATTGCTGGGATATTAGGAAAATATGAAAAGTTCCCTACAAAAAGAAGCACTTTTGTATCTTTTTTCTTCCGTTTTCTGTAGGCAAATGTTGTGATATCTACTCCGTTTTCAATGACTTCACAGGGTTTACTGGTAATTTGGCTTATTACATCTGCATCCTCTTTTGATACTGCCATTGTATGGTCAAATAACTGTAATAAGCGCTTTTCATCTTTTTTAATTTTTTGTGATTCAAAAAGATAGAGTGGTATGAGCACTTTCTTAACAGCTGTTTTTGCATATTCTTCATATACTTTGTACTCAATGTTTTCTGTCCCGAATACTTGCTGTACTCCCATTTCTTTTAAGAGTGGAGAAAAATAATAGGCAGTGTACAATGATTCAAAATGTACAACGTCTATCTTTTCTTCTTTGACAGTTTTAACTAATTCTTTAAGTACATCTGACTTAAAATATAATTTTTTTGTAATTGATGTTGTAGGATTTGCAACCTTTGTCAAGGTTGGCATATTTTTTAAAAGAGTAAGAGGGTTTTCAGCAATAGATTTAAAATTAGAAAGAGACCGTTTAAATAACCGGATATTAGTAATACCCAGATCTTCAACCGCTGCAATCGCATCGTTGCGTGGTACCTCCCTATAAAACGAAAACAGAGTAATGTCGATATCTCCTTTCCCGTATTTAAGCATGTGGTATGCTCTGTTTTTCCCACCACTGGTGATTGGTACAGGAAAATCATAGGTAAAATATAATAATTTCATACAAAAATTGGTTTATGGAACTATTTCAACTTCATAATCAAATACGCTGATTCTGATGCAACAATAGAATACTTTTGCTGGTATTCTGCAATTGATTGCTCACTTGGATCAAGAATAATCATATGGGTAGCTCCTTTTTGGATTAACTCTTCGATAGATTCTTGGAGGTGTGGCCACCCTTGTCTGTTAATATAGTACAAAAGTGTAGTATCACCCTCTCGTGGAGCAATTACTTTTGCATCTTTTGGAAGTATTGCGTCTGCAACTATTCCTGCCTCAACCATTTCGCGATTATTAATATTGAAGTAATCCCGTACATGATACCAAGAAAGCGAAAACATAAGAAATGTATTTACCACAATGACTGCTACGGCGATAACTTTATTGAGCTTTCCTGGAATACTCAATATATAATCAATTCCTCTGCCGATTAATATCGCAAGACTTGGAACAATCGCAATCTGATAATAATCATGTTGCACATTCCCCCGAGCAATAACAATAAGATATACAAGACTCGAGACAAAAAATGAGATATAAAACCAAAAATGTTTTTCCGTTGCTCTCTTAAATAACCCAATAATAGCAAATGTCACGTAATACCCTAAGATAAGTTGTGAGATCCGCTCACCAAATATCCAGTAAAAATATGCTCCTTTAAATCGGATATTCCCTGCATTAAATAACCAACTCGATACTGGTATTCCTTCAGGAAATTGGGTGATCCATATTCTCCATAATACAAGTGGAATTACTGAGAGAATAGCAAAAATCCACAGAGGTATTTTCTTGAAAGCACTCCATCCAAATTTTTCAAATGAAAGTACTGCAATCGGTAAAAAAAAGAACAATGCGTATGGTTTAAATAAAAGAGATATCGCAGTAAACACAAGTGCTAGTAACAGATACAGATAGTTACTTACTCTGTGAGAATTTTGATCTGCCCATACAGAGAAAAAGTATATTCCTCCAAGAACCGAGGCAATCATAGCAGTGTCTGGCAATACTGTTCGTCCATAAAAAATAGAAAATGGAAGAAATGCATAGAAAAATGCTGCAGCATATGCTGCTCTCACTGATAAATATTTCTTAACAAGAAGAAATATAAACGTTATTGCAATCAGTGAAAACAAAATAGTTGTAAGGCGTGCCCAAACATCTAAACTCCATACACCAATCACTGAGTACAGAGTTACATGGATTACATTGAATAGCGGAAACTCTACAAATCTATAGCCTTGTGGATTATCAAAGCCAGACTGCACGTTTGAAATATCAAAGTAGCGAGGATGTAATACATCAATTCCGTTTTGAACGAATAGTTTTGATACGGCTGCTGTATCTGTTTGACGCCAGGAATGCCAGTCAGCAATCGGTTCATTAATTTTATACAGTCGGAAACTAAACGCAAAAATGAGTAGCAGTAACAGTGGCCCCCACAGCAATAAATTCTTAAGTTTCATGTTTACTCAGTTGTTTTATGAAAGATAGTGACATCTCCATCAGGTTCAAACTCGAATAACTGTTCAGTGCGTGAGTTCTCTACTCGATCCAAGAGTTCTTGAGTAACCTGCGGTACTGTCACTACCTGAGGAGGGTTACTTTGGAATGGAAGATATAACGCATCTTCTAACCCAACCGGGAATATCCACGCAGTACGGTACATGATCGGTACGTTTGCAAAATATAACACCGCATTTTTAGGGAGTTTATCTTTTGGAGTATAATACCGATCTATATCATTTACAAAATTACGGGTAACAGTACCTGCAATCTGCCAATCCTTGTTTATTTTCGTTAATTCATAATACTGATATGCACTGTAAGTAAATGTAACCAGTACCAATACCGCCATGACACCAACTGTTTTGTATTTTGAAAGAAGCATAGACATTCCTGCAGCAAGCATTAGCATTATGCCAACAGATGGAAGATATGCGTATCGATAGGTAATATTTCCTAGACCTACAAACGGTAACAGGGTAATAATAAAGAACAAAAATCCAAATATCAGTACTCTACCTTGGACTGTGCCGATAAGTTTTTTGCGCAACTTGACTACAAGGAATGTAAGAGCAATTGCAAGTACTAACCCAACTAATAATATTCCGATGTTTTCCCGTGCGTTCATTCTTAGAGAGTCATAGAACGGTCTAAATGACGTACCAAAAAAAGTAATTCCAAAATATCCAATTATATTTCCAACTACATTTACCGGAAGTTTTAACAGATTGTATGTGTAATCCCCACCTTGCCAATGACTATTTGCGCTATACCGCAATGCAAGATATGACGGAATCATAATCAAATATGCAAGGTATACTGACCAATGAGATAACCGATCTCGAAGCTTTTTCCCTTCTCCTAATAAAAGATCATATGCAAGAATAAGGAGCGGAGTTACAATTCCAAACTCATGGAAAAAAACAGGAGTGAGTGCACATATTAGCGATAAAAAGAGGATATATAAATGCTTTTCTTGCTTCCAATAAATATATAGAATTACACTAAACAACATTCCCACTGTGGCTATTAAATGCCCAGTTGCAGAGATCCAAAATACTTGCTCAAAGTGGACACTAAGAGTAAGGAAAATAACAGAAACAAGGAATGCAATTCGTTTAGATTTAAGCACCTGGAATACTAAAAGGAATACCGCTGCGGTTGATAAGAAATGGAGGAGTATAGACACATAATGATAAATAGCATTATGTATCCAGAAAACTGCATACATGCCATAAAAATACAACTTTGTACCAGGACGATAAAAGAACTGGTCTGCCTGTGTAAAGTATGAAAGGACTGTTTGACCTGGCCCTACACAGACATTGCTTCCTTGTGCTGTTACACATTCAGCTGCCCATCGAAGCCAAGTGAAATCATCACCGACAAAAAAGTTCTGCGCCATCATGAGGAAAAGGCCAAATGTTGCAACAAATAAATACAACACAATTGCTGGCACAGAAATCAACACATTCTTAAGTTCCGTAAGAAGAGAAAACTTTTCTTTTTTATATAATGTAAGAAGTCCCGCAGTGAGTCCCATTACTCCCCATAAGACAAATGCCACTTTTGATGCTTCAAACACATCAATAAGTACTGCATTTAATGCAACACCTGCAATACCCGCTGAAACACCAATCACAAAACTTCGTGTAGGACCTTTTCCAATATGAGGAAGTATTTTTGCTACATAGATACCAAAAATGAGAAAAATTGACACATACGATAACAATCCCAAAAGACCGACTTCTCCTAAGATACGTAAGTAGTTATTATCTGAAGCAAGACTAATTGATGAGTATCCACTTCCTAACAATGGGTTTCTTTGGAACGCTTCAATAGCTCGTGGCCAAGTTCCTTGAAATCGAGTAGTAAATGATACATCATATGCAAGAGCTTTTCTTACCACATATTCACCTTCATAATCATCAGTTGTTGTTACCCCATCACGAATGCTTGTTCGTCTGTAAGATAACTGAGTAGAAGATCCAGTTTGTTTGTTAGGTAAATTTATATATCCTGACCCTTGGGGTAAATTTTCACCAGTTAATTCTTTTTCTTCAACGATAACTCTCCCTGTTTCATCTGTACCGCTTGAAACACCAATTGCTTTTCCTGTTCGTGCATCAATAACAACATCTACTGATGAAATCGTACTGGCATACCGTGCTGAAAGTCCCTCAAAGGATTGTAATAATACGATACTTAATATAACAACAGGAATAATAAATTTCTTTTGTTTATGAAGTATCAACATAAATACTATTGTTAACAAATACACTGCAAAAGAAACTCGTGACGCAGTCATCATTAATACAATGAGCCCAAGAGTTCCTGATCCGAACATCATAATCTTTTGCCACCATCGTTTTAATCCAAACACAAGAGCACCAACAATCGGGATTATAAGAACTAAATATGCAGCAAGGTCGTAATGTCCCGCGAATGTTGATGACACGCGACCTAATGCAGAAATCTGGAGTGGGATACCTTTTGCAAACTCCTCGTTCATAGTGGAAAATGCCGGGAATCTATTTTCCCATCCAATAAGAATTCCTTTTTGACCTAACCCATATAATCCGCCAATGATCAGAACAATAGTA
>DAOMRL010000033.1:5729-7683 GCA_035445865.1 Candidatus Levyibacteriota bacterium | reverse complement strand
ATTCTGCGCTGAAACCTACCCGTAGAGAGTGTAATAAACGGCACATTGAGCTCTTTACTGACCCGATATTCATAAGAAAATGCAGAGGTATCTCCTTCAAATGGATGTACTCTTCCAACAATTGTTACTTCATGTCCTTGTTTATGAAGCTCCTGAATAACAGAATATGCAGGTGAAAAATGTCCACCGGTAATAAGTATTTTCATCGTGTCCGTTTTCCTCCTTTTCCTGAAAAACGAGCAATTGAGAGCAATACCCCAATTGCCGCGAAATTAATAATCATAGCAGAGCCTCCATATGAGACAAACGGTAGAGGAACACCGGTAAGCGGAACCACAACCACCTGAGGACCGATATTTAGAAATGTCTGAATACACAAAAATGTCACAATCCCGATACCAAACAACATCCCAAACACATCAGATGAGCGCAGTGAAATTAAAAACCCTAAGTACAGTTGAGCTCCAATCACTGCAAGTAAAAAGAGAGAACCCAAAAACCCTGTTTCTTCTGCATAAATGGCAAATATTGAATCTGTCGTATTTTCAGGTACATATGCATATTTTTGTACTGAATTTCCTAACCCAACTCCGGTAACCCCTCCTGAACCAACTGCGATCAACACCTGTCGTATATGATACGACGTAGTTGAGAGATCATTGACATCAAAATTGCGAAAAGCCATAAATCGCTCTACTCTATATGGTTCAAATTTTATAAGACCAATAACTCCAATTATTAAGATGCCTGCGATAATTGCCATTTCTTTGATTTTGGTACCTGCCAAAAAATACACCGTCACAGACATAATTGCCACAACAAGTGCTGAACCCAAGTCAGGTTCCATTGCGACCAATCCTACGCACACGAAAAATAATATCAAAAATGCAACTAAACGGTTTTCTTCTTTTCGTGACAACCACGCAGCTAAATACATAGTGAGTGATAATTTTAATAATTCTGAAGGCTGTACTACAAACAACCCAAAATCAATCCAACGATTAGATCCTTTTAACTCAAGTCCTATTCCTGGTATAAATACAGCAATAAGCAGTACCACCGTTCCAATTAAAAAAGGGAGCGCAAACGGGTATGCCCGTTTATAATCAAGTCGAGAGATGATCAGTGCAACAATTACCCCTGCACCCACCCACATCAGTTGATTTTTTACAAAATGATATCTGTCACCAATATTTAAAATGGCTGTATATGATGAACTTTCATATAGAATAAATACTCCCAACAGTGAGAGTAACAATGTTATAAGGAAAAGTAGCACTCCGACTTTTTGCATACTACGGAAAAAGGAGTATATTCATATGAACATCACAAAAACGCTAAGTATAATCCAAGCATAGCAAACAATATACCAAGTAGCCATGCTCGCATCACAATTTTTGGTTCTTCCCATCCTTTTTTCTGGAAATATAAATGCAAGGGAGCAATAGGCAATAATTTACGACCTAAGTATTTTTTACCCAAAATCTGAATAAGTGAAGAAGCTACTTCAATGACAAATACTCCACCGATCAAACCCACTGCAGGAATTTTACCCGTGAGTAATCCAATAACCGCAAGCACTGCACCCAAAGAAAGGGACCCAACATCTCCGAGCCAAATTCGTGCGGGGTATACATTAAAGTATAAAAAGGCAAGTACAGACCCTATTAAAATTGCGATAAAAATTGCAAGAAAACTATCAAGCATACTGTGAGAAATTACTAAAAATGCCATCAAACTAATCAAAAAAAGACCTGATGAGAGCCCATCAAGTCCATCTGAAATATTAAAAGCATTGGCAAACGCAACAACAATAAAGGCTGAGAATAGTATAAATACCAATCCTAACGTAATTTGACCAAGCCAGTGTACATATACAAACGAATATCCAAGTTGAAAATAAAATACCACTCCAATCACAAGCGCCAAAATCCACTGAATAAGAAACTTTTGC
>DAOMRL010000033.1:0-5707 GCA_035445865.1 Candidatus Levyibacteriota bacterium | reverse complement strand
GATTTATAGGTCTTTTTCATATCATCATAAAATCCAAGTATCCCAAACCCGACAAATGAAAATAACAAGACAAACAACTCCCAGAATTTTACTTCTACACTAAAAAGTCCATATGCCCATAATGTGAGCAGTGTAACAACAAAAATAATAAGCAGACCTCCACCTATCGGTGTCCCTACTTTCCATTTGCTCATTCTGTCAAATTCAGGAGTTCTTTTATTGAGTGGATCCCGCGTCTGCTGCGTCTGTCGTTTGAAATTTTGTTTATATAAAAAATCGATAAACGGGACCAATAAAATTGCTGTAATAAAAAATGATAATATTGCAAATCCAAATACTTTATCCATTGTTCTAATTATATGCTCATCAAGCTCTACAAACAAGCTTACTATCTATCTGAATAAACTAACCTGTGTGGTATTAAGTCAAGTATTGCTTGAGACTCTTTTCCTTCAAACACTACTACATCATTTTCTCCAAACTCTTTTTGTATACGTTTTTGAATTGATGCAGGGGAACCAACAACAATTTCACATGATTTGCCAGAATCTGTAATACCACGACGAATTTCAGCATTAAAATTTTTGTTTGTGACAAAAAGTATGTCACATACTTTTCCAATTTCCAAAGCTACCGTATAATGATCTTGTTTTCCATTTTTCCCCAGTTCTATCATTGGCTGTAATACGAGTGCGCGTTTTCCTTGTTGGTGAGACAGGTACTCAACTGCTGACATAACTGATGCCGGATTTGCGTTATATGTATCGTCAATAAGCAGCGTGTTACTTTCTACTGCCGTAAAGGGCTCCATTGTTTTATACAATGGTTTAATTATTTGTACTGCGTCTACAATATCTGTTTTGCTGATTTTAAGAATTTGAGCAATAAATATTCCCGGCAAAACATTTTGGATATGATGAGAACCTACCAAATCTAACTGAAGATTTTTGTATTCTTGATCACCGATATTCACATCAAACATAAGAAATGTAGGGTGTACTTGAATGCTGTGGGCAAAAACATATGCATCTGCTGAATTTGTATCTCCCGCAAAATACAAATATTTTTTCTTTTTTTTCGTTTTTGCAAAAAGGGTTTTGACGTTGTCATTGTTCCCATTAAATAACGCAATTCCATTTGTTGGAAGTGATTCGATTAATTCATATTTTGCTTTTTTTGTATTTTCAATACTTCCAAACAACGAAACATGCTGATCATTGACAGCAGTTAACACCCCAATCGAAGGCTTCACAAATTCACACATATCTGCAATCTCACCTATTTTGTATGCACCCATCTCAACAATAAAAATCTCAGTTTTTTTTGTAAGACCGGAAAGAATTGTCCGAGCAATACCTATCGGAGTGTTGTGTGTTGATGGAGTTTTAAGTGTATTAAATGTACCGGACAAAATTGTATACATGTATTCTTTTGTCGACCCTTTTCCATAACTACCTGTAATACCAATCACACGCACTTTTTTATGTTTGCTAAGCTTAGTAATTGCTTTATTGATCTGTGTATCTTTGTAAAAAATTGACGGAAAAGAAAACAACCCCATAAGAGCAGCTATGATACCTATTACAAATTTATCGACAAACACTAACCAGAAAAATTTATCAAGAAGCGGCAACAACAGTAAAATAAATACTGTTGAAACAGTAAGCATACCGATAAAAATAAGTTTTGGGGTAAACACAGGAAGTTTAACTTTTTTTTGAATAAGATCAATACCAAATCGAAGTACTTCATATGCATATATTGCAAACACTGATAGTGGTACTAAAAAATATAAATGAGGTGCAAAAATAGAATAAAAATATAAAATGATAATCGCAAATTTAGCAAGCGGTTCAAAACCAAATATAATATCCCTTCCCTGTTTTGTCTCGCGAAAATGCACAATGATCCGATCGAGTCTATACTCTTTAATTTGCCAAAGATGTAACCAATATACGACTACTCGTACTAAATGAATAATAAAAAGGTAGTACGTTATTGAAAAAAATATATCCATATGGGATATCGTTATTATACTTGATGAATTGCTTGAATGGAAGAAATGTATGGAGTATTTTTACTGTATCATCAGACGATACACATTTGTATCCCGCTTTTGAAAACCGAGTCGTTGATATAATGCATTTGCCGCTTCGCGTTCAGGACGAGATGTTAAACCAACATATTCTAAATTCAACTCTTGTGCTTTTTTAATTCCTTCTTCCATCAACTTTTTCCCCAATCCTTTTCCACGTGAGTTTTCATCGACAACAACATCTTCGATATACCCTCTTTTTCCACTCGGAGTTTGGTACACAATAAGTGTTAATGTCCCGACAATTTTTTGTACTGTACTGTCTTTTACGACAAACAAATACGTATCGTCTGATTGGACAATGTTTTCAAGAGTATCAAGAGTAAGCGCTTGTATTTCTGAATTAAGTTGTTGCATCAACTGATTTAATACATCAACTACATCTTGTGATGGTGTTGTAATACGCTCAATAGAAAAAGTGTTGTTGTCCATATTATGATTGCATTAATGTATCAGCTTGTTGTAATTCTTCAGGAGTATTAATCCCGCGCCAATTGATCCCTGTGACTGTATATGTCTCAATTCTTGCGTGTTCTTGTACTGCAATTTCAATCAGTGATGTTAAATAATACTCACCCGTTACTGGACTTTTAGGAACTGTATCAATGTATTCTTTAAAAAAAGAATAAGAAAAAATGTAACACGCTGGATTTATTTCCGTTATCTTTTTTTGCTCATCGGTTGCATCTTTTTCTTCTACAATTCCAATAACATTTCCTGTAGAATCCCTGACAATTCTTCCAAGTCCTGTTGGATTATCAACAGTGAGTGTAATAAAAGAGAGATCTGCTTTTTGTGTTTGATGAATCGTAAGAAGTTTTTTGTAAATATCCGGAGTATAGATATATGAATCATCACCGTACAATACAATAATATCAGTAGTATTCTCCGGGAGAGAGTCAACACCTACCTTTGCTGCATGACCCGTCCCCAGTTGTTCACCTTGCTGTGCAAAATGTACTGAATTATCAAATAAATTCATGACCGATTCTTTTGCAAAACCCACAACAATACAGATATTATTAATTCCCGATTGTTGTAAATTTTGTACTGTCCGGACAAGCATCGGAACTCCCGCAACTTTCATTGCAACTTTATTTGTTGATTGAGAATTCATGCGAGTGCCTTTTCCTGCAGCTAAAATTACTGCCCAAATAGTATCGGCGTTATGGTCATCCATATGTTATTCTTCTAACACTTCTATCTGTGCTCCAAGTTCTTGGAGACGTTCATGAAATCGTTCGTACCCTCTCTCAACAATTTCAATACCATAGATAGTACTTTCACCATGAGCAATCAACGAAGCAATTACAACAGTTGCACCGGCTCTTAAATCATACATATTGAGAACTGCGTTGTGCAATGATGCTTTTCCGTATATTTTTAATCCTTGTTGATAATTTTTCTGAGTGTCGTAATTAAAATTATAAAACTCTTGGGGATTATCAACAGCTGGTGCAAACATCTCAAGTTTTACACCCATTTTGGCAAGTTCTGTAACATACATAAAACGATTTTCATAAATTGTTTCATGGATAGTTGATTCACCATCAGCCTGTGTCATAAGCAAAGCCCATGGTCCCTGCCAATCAGTCATAAAACCGGGATGCGGTTTAGTGGTTACATCAACTGGAGTCAATTTTTCAGGAAGATAAAATCTTACTGCACCTTCTTTTTCTTCATATGTTCCTCCCGCCTGAGTATATGCTTCTAAAAATGCTTGCATATCAGAAAGATTTGCCTTTTTCATTACAACGTTCCCACCTGTTAAAGCAGATATTACAGCAAATGTTACCGCTTCATTTCTATCAGGCATAATTGAGTGATTTGTTCCATGAAGTTTCTCAACTCCTACAACTTCTATTGTCCGCGGTTCAACACGATTCACCTGTGCACCCATTTTATTGAGCAGTACAATAAGATCATCAATTTCGGGCTCTTGTGCAGCATTGTGCAGTACTGTTTTACCCTTTGCCAGTACTGCTGCCAAGATAAGTGTCTCTGTCCCTGTATGAGTATTTTTTTCAAATGTGTATTCAGCACCTATCAGCCCGTCTGTATGAGCATGAAAATATCCATCTTCACTTGCATATCCGATTGATGCACCCATTTTTTCAAGTCCCTCAATATGTCTATCAATTGGCCGTGCACCAATTCTGCATCCACCTGGATTTGGGATATGAGCTTCTTTTGATCGAGCTAAGAGTGGTGCCAAAAACATAGAAGATGTCTTAACTTTTGCACCAATTTCAAGGGGAATTTTATTTTTTGCAATATCTTTAACTTGTACTTTAACCGTATGACCATCCAATGTAACATCTCCACCTATAGCTTTGATAAGATCTACCATTATCAAAAAATCACTAATCAGTGGAACATTTTCCAAAACAACCTCTTCAGAAGTCAAACAAGACGCAATGAGCGCTTTTGTAACTACATTTTTTGATCCTGAGATTGTGACTTCTCCTTCTAATGTATTGCCACCAGTAATTCTGTACTTTTTCATATCAGTTTTTCGCCAATTTTATATACATCTCCTGCGCCCATCGTTACGATAATAAATTCGTCTGATGAAAAGTTTTTTGTACAATATTCTACCACATCCTGTTCGTTTTTTATGAAAACTCCATGGGTATTGTTAAGAATTTGAGTATATAAATTTTCCTGTTCTCCAACCTCAACTGCTCCTTCACGAGCAGATGTAAAAATAGGAAGCAGTATCAATGTATGTACTTCTTCAAATGCTCCAGCAAAATCGTTAATTAAATGTTTAGTACGGGAAAAAGTATGTGGCTGAAAAATACACACAACTTTTTTTTCCGGATATGCCAAGTGTAACGCAGAAAGTGTTGCACGGATTTCTGTAGGATGGTGTGCATAATCATCTATTACTTGTACTCCATGTTCTGTCACTCCTTTTAATTCAATTCTTCGCTTACTCCCTGTAAATTGTTTTAAACCTGCAGAAATTGCGTCAAATGATTTTCCTATTGTATGCAAGAGAGCAACAACAGACAATGAATTGATTGCATTATGTTCTCCAATCACGCCAAGAGATATTGTTCCCACCTTTTCTCCTTGGTACATGACAGTATATTGGATACCGTTTTCTGTATTAACAATATCTACAGCCTGATACGTATTGGTATCCTTTTTCCCATAGGTAACTACCCGAGCTTCCTTGACTTCATCTGAGACTGTTTGATATTTCGGATTATCACCTAATACAACAAGTATTCCATCTGTTTGAATATTTTTTGCAAATGTTTGAAATGCACGATATATGTCTTCCAGAGTATCGAAAACATCCGGATGATCAAAATCAATGTTCGTAATTATTGCAGCATACGGATGCTGATAATGAAATTTTGGCACTCTATCATACGTTAAATCGGAAAAGTACTCATCTGACTCAACGACAAAATATTTTCCATTTCCTAAATGTCCAGCTTCTCCCAAAGAACCAACATCACTTGTACCGATAACATATGATGGATCTTCTCCCAAGTGTTTGAGCGTTGTAGCAAGCATTGCCGTAGTTGTTGTTTTCCCATGACTCCCTGCAACTGAGATCCCTGTGGTATCTTGACGGCTCAGCAAAGTTCCGTATTG
>DAOMRL010000032.1:0-8194 GCA_035445865.1 Candidatus Levyibacteriota bacterium | reverse complement strand
TCACAAACGCAACATGGACTCTTAGCGGAAAGGTAATAAAAGCACTCGACTTTGAATCCGGATCTTCCGCATATCTGTCTGTCAGTGACCATTCAAGCATCTCAATGACTGATGAACTCACAATTACTGCCTGGATTAAACCAGAATCAACAACTGCCTCTACTACATTTCCTATCATGAGTAAGGGGACAGATTATCAGCTTATGCAATATGGAGATGAGATCAGAGTGATGATTGGTGGAGATAGTAATTATGCAACAACGAATACTGCTAATCTCCAAACAGGATCATGGTATCACGTCATGGGTGTTTACGACGGATCAAGTCAGGTAATTAAAATATATATAAATGGAAAAGAATATTCGACAACAACTACAGGAACAATACCCGCGTCTATCAGTGATGGTTCTAATAATCTAGAAATTGGACGATATGCAAATAGTTCTTCTCAAACGTTTCAAATTGCCTCAACAGGAGATGATGGAGTTGAGCTTTTAAATACTACATGGGACACTACGTCCACCAGCCCATACATGATACCAATGGGATACTATTCTGGTGTATACAACAACACTCAGCCAGGTCTCAGATTTACAAATATCAATATTGCCCAAGGCACAAGTATTACTGAAGCTCACATTGAAGTATATGGAGATACCGCAAATATGGCAGGCAGCGCAGCGAGTGTTGATATGAGAATATACGGAGACGATGTAAACGATGCAGCAGCATGGGCAGGGGGCAGTAGACCATCCCAAGTCACTCAAACGACAGCTTCTGTCAACTGGGAACCAACAACATGGCCAAATAATACATGGATCTCAACCCCCTCAATTACAACCATCGTGCAAGAGATTCTCGATAGACCAAGTTGGAGCTCGGGCAATGATATGCGATTTGCAGTTCTGAATAATGGTACAACTGGCGCAAATATTTTACCATTTAATGATTATTCCAATCCTGAAGGAAACGCAGCTCGATTAGTTGTAACAACAGGCGCTCCACCGGGATACTATGATGGCGTCATCGACGAAGTTAAATTGTATAATGTGGCACTTTCATCAAGTCAGGCTTCCGTAGATCATAATGCAGGAGCGTCTCTCGTGCTTGGAACACTTGGTACGGACTCATCAGGCAATCCATCACAAGCATTTGACCGCAAGTTTTGCCCTCCCGGAGACACTACCTCAGTTTGTGGGCCGATTGCATACTGGGATTTTGAAGAAAAAACAGGACAAGTAGTAGTTGATAAGTCAGGAAATGAAAATCACGGAGTATTTGGTACAACCACCTCAGTCCAGTCGTACGACCCTCAATGGTCAAATGGTAAAATAGGAGGTAGCATAACCGGAGCTCATACCACAGTCGTGACCGTCGCAGATAGTGCATCGCTTAATATAGGTACGAGTGATAGCAAAACAATTACAGCATGGATCAGAAATACCGGAAGTAATCAGTTCAACAACCCGCAGCGTATTGTAGACAAACAGAACTCAACATTTACACAAGCCGGATATTTCCTTCAGATGGGTACAGATAGTTCATGTACTCCCGCCGGGACAGTTAATGCTTTCCTCTGTTTTGTTATTGGTGATGGAACAGATTCATATCGTATAGCTGCAACATCACATGGACTTGTAACAAACCAATGGCACCATGTAGCAGTTGTCTGGGACAGATCTAGCGAAGCATACTCTACCATATATGTAGACGGAGTTGCAGCGACTGTTTCCAGAACAGGTACTTTTGCAAGTATCGGTGATGCTTCTAATTCACTACCTCTTTGTATTGCAGGTGATCAAACTGGTGCCAACTGTTCCGCTACCGGAACTACGAGTCTTGTCGGACAAATGGACGAATTAAAAATATTTAACTATGCAATGACTCCTACACAGATCGCCTGGGATTATAACAGAGGAAAACCCATTGCACATTGGAAAATGGATGAAAACACCGGAAGTGTAATCCGAGATAGTTCTGGTAACTCTAATACCAGCAGTACCTTTACCGGTAATACTGCTTTTGCATCGGGCAAATTTAATACTGGGCTGACATTCGACGGAACCGATGACGTTGTCAGGATTCCTGAAACGGCATCTACAGATTTAGGTGGAGTCGGTACGTCATATTCTATCTCTACATGGTTTAAAATTTCAGGACTTCCATCCAGTGTTGGAGGCTTGATAGCAAAAACTAACAACGTCACTCCTGCTCCTTTTTGGATGTATGTAACCAATACTGGCGCAGTGGGATTTAGCCTGACTGATTCAACAAACTTGATAAATTTATCGAGCACATCCACCTATAATGATAGTAAATGGCACCACGCAGTCGGTATTCGGGATGCTATGTCCGATCAGATTTATTTGTATGTTGATGGAAAACTTGTGAATAATACCACTGATACCACGACCAGCACCATGGTAAATAGCGCGGACATATCAATAGGAAATTATGGGAGTAGCTATACTCAATTTGATTTTAATGGTCTAATAGACGATACACAAATTTATAACTATCCACTTACCCCACAGCAAGTTAAAACTATAATGAATAACGGCGCAGTCCGCTGGGGCCCTCCAACGGGAACGCCATAATTTTTATAGCTATACTTTATTTTACATACTTCATACTCTATACTATCTCCATGCCTTCAAAATATACGATTCGCAATTTTGTAGAAGGTGGTGTCTACCATGTATATAACAAAACTGCCGGTGGAAAAATCTTGTTTCAAGACGATACTGATTACGAAACCTTTCATTTTTACTTATATATATATTTAAAACCTATCAAGGCAGTTCTTGAATCATACGCAAATCTTCCTTTTAGACTACAAATCAAAAACCTTCACAAAGAAGTTGATTGTTTAGCCTATTGTTTGATGCCAGATCATTTTCATTTGTTATTAAAACAAACCTCTGCCAATGGGGTAACAAAACTCATGAAACAGGTAACACATGCGTATACCGAATATTACAATAAGAAGTACCATACTACTGGCCCGCTTATGCAAGGCAGATACAAAGCTGTAGCTATAGAAAAGGACCAACACTTATTACAGATCGCACGGTTCATACATTTAAATCCTATTATTGCTCAACTGTCAGAAAAAGCCGGTGAATATACATGGAGTTCTATGAAAGAATATGAGAATTCTTCTCTTGATACAATCTGTAATAAACGTCTTATTCTGTCTTATTATTCTTCTGAAAAGGTTCTCTCTCAATTTGTTAATAATAAAGAAGATTATTCCAGACACATTGTTAAAATAAAATCATCTACTATTGATTAGACACACATCTAAAAAGGGGTTGATCCCTTGATTTGGGGTGCGACCCCTAAATACGTTTGACAACAATTTTCCGACTATGATACTGTGTATATACACATGAAAAATCTTGAAGCAATACAATATACAAAGTCTATCTCTCTTGTCATTATCTCCGTGGCTTTGCTCATGCTCCCGCTATTCTTTTTAACAAATACTACTGATTTCTTCATCTATCCAAAACAGATACTTATGATGGGGGCAACACTTGCATTATTGGTACTTTGGGGTATTCGTTCATATTTTGAGAGAAAAATTATTTTACGAACCTCTCCTTTTAACTTACCAATATTTATCTTTGGTGCAATTGTATTAATTGCATCTATTCTGTCCCCTAATACCTATGATGCGCTTATCCAGGCTGTTCCACTCCTGCTCTCTCTTCTCTTTTATTTTGCAATAATCAATACACTTGATAATCGAAACTCATTTAACATAGCACTTTCATCTCTTATGATCGGAGCTGTTATTTCTTCTGTTATTTCCTTGTTGTACTTTTTTAACATCTTTGTCTTTCCCTTTCCTGCAATCCAATCACAGTACTTTACTACTTTTGGATCACCTGTCCAACACATTGCTTATCTTTTACCGGTAGTATTGCTTTCATCTCTGTATATATGGAAGCGATACAAAGCAGGAAGCTTCAAAGAATTCGGTCGTGATTACAATTTGATCATTCATGTTGTGTCATCAATCCTCATTATATTGGGAATTGCCCTTACTATATATAAAATAGCAGTACTTCCACAAAAACCAATTGTACTTCCTTTTGAATACGGCTTTCAGATCGCATTGGCATCTATTGCTCAAGATACCGGACGAATGTTGCTCTCATTTCTCTTTGGATCTGGATATGGTACCTATCTTGTAGATTTCACTCGCTTCCAGCCTGTTGGATTTAATATGGAAGAAAATCTTTGGAATCTTTCGTTTTCATTTTCTTCATCATACGTACTTGAACTGATCTCAACAGTAGGCGTACTCGGTGTCTTATCATTTGCTTTTATCTTTTTACGCACAATCAAAACCCGAACTAATCCAATAAGCCCACTCTTTATTGCAGTAATCACTGCTTTTGTGTTGTCTGCATTAATTCCTTATTCATATATATTAGTAACACTGCTTTTTGTACTCCTTGCATTCTATTGTGTATATCTCTTCCTGGAAGGTGACAAACGAGTTGATGACGTAGTAATCTCACTTGTTGCTTTTAAACAAGGACTCCTTGCCTTTGAATCAGAAGCTGAAGCGAGTCGTAATCGAGCACGAACAGAAGGTCTTGCATTCCCAATTGTAGCACTTGTACTCATTTTAGCAGTCACTGGTTTTGTAGGATACTTTGGCACACGACTTCTTTTATCAGATATCACTTTTGCAAAATCACTTCAGCAAGATGCATTAACATCTGGCCAGCAAACATATGATCTGCAAAGAGCAGCTATGGATCCAAATAGCTTAAGTGGATTCCCATACAAATCTGATTATTATCGCATTTTCTCACAAGTCAATCTTGCACTCGCAAACTCATTAGTTACTAATCTAGAAGGTGCTTCTCCAAGCGCACAGCAACAACAAACTATTCTTGCTTTGTTACAACAATCTATCAATAGTGCACGTGCAGCAGCTACTCTGTCTCCAATGACGCCTGCTAACTGGGAAAATCTCTCACAGGTATATCGCTCACTTATCGGTGTTGGACAAAATGCAGAACAATTTGCTGTAGCTTCTTTACAACAAGCAATCAGACTCTATCCGTACAACCCACGACTCTACATTGCACTTGGCGGTATTTTCTATCAACTTGAGGCATATGACCAAGCTATCAATCAATTCCAGATTGCCGTGTCTCTCAAAAGAGATTTTGCCAACGCATATTATAATCTTGGCCATGCATATGAAGCAAAACAAGACTACCAAAATGCACTTGCTAGTTATCAAGTAGTGCGTCAATTAGTAGCTAATGATGAAAATAGTGTCAAACAAATTGATGAGGAAATAGCAGCTCTCCAAAGCCAGGCACAAACACAGACAACTACACCTGCTGATGATGTACAACCATCTGATAATCAAGATCCGCTTGAAGTAAATCAGCCAGCACAACAATTCCCACAACGCCCTGCGGAAGAACAGATTCCTGTCTCTCCTCCACCTACAGGACCTGATCAAGAAGCAACTCAATCTGCAAGATAGGGTAAAAAGTTACCGAAATCACTCCATCTTTACACTATTTCTTTACTGAATTTCTTACTACAATTGAATGGAATTCTTATGCAATATGCTCTTGAAAGAAGCAGACTATTATCTGCAAAGGAAGTAAGAACCGTTATTAAGAGACTTTTTCATACAATACCAAATAGTAAAGACTGTAGCTGCTTTGTAATTCATCAGGTTTAATAAGAGCAAACTAAATTAAATTCAACGAGTCATTTAGGAGAAAAGTGGAGAGATAAATAAGTATTGTTGTATTTTTTCAAGTCTATGTTTAATGTACTATCGTAAAAAGGCTAATGGATCTACTCCTCCGCCAGCACCTCTAATCTCAAAGTGAAGATGTGCTCCTGTAGTTCGGCCTGTCATACCTACCCATCCAAGAACTGTTTGTCCTGCTACAACTTCTTGACCCGGAGATACATTTACCGAAGACATGTGAGCGTACAAAGAAGAATATCCATTTGATCCTGATACAATGACATGAGTTCCGTATCCACCATTCCATCCACTCGTATACACTTCTGAAGCAACACCATTTGTAGCAGCTAAGACTGGAGTTCCTACAGATGCGCCAAGATCAACTCCGCGGTGGTACCATGAATAATACTGATTCATCGTACCTCGTACCGGCCAAGCAAATCCGCCCACCACTGCTTCATTTCCTTGTCGTGCAATATACCGAGGTTGTCGTGGAGTGGCACTTCGTTCTGCAGGCTTTACACCATCAGGCACGATAACCATCTGTCCTTCTACAAGTGAAAATGTCTGAGGATTAGCAAAATCGTTAAACGGAAAATCCACCAATCCTTGAGGGTTAGCATCATATTTTTTAGCAATGGTATACACAGTATCCCCACGCTCTACTTTATGAGCAATACCTGATACCGGTAAAATTTTGAGCGTATCTCCAACAGCAATAGAATCATTTTTAATATCATTTGCCCAACGAATTGTATCTTCATCAACGCCAAATCGCTTCCCGATTGTTGAGACTGTGTCTCCTTTCTGTACAGTATAGTCTAATATCTCAGATCGAGGCTTTTCTGATTCCTGAGTATGGAATACATCTTCTGCTGCTAATACTGATTCTTCTTGAGCATAAATAAGCTCAGCTTTTCCTTCAGATAACAAATCAGAATCTGAGATAAGCGGAGAGATCGTAATACCAACTGATAATACACCCATGGCAGATACATGTAAAAACATACGATTCCTTTTTCCACGCTTAATAAGCACGTTTTTGACCATTCTATTTTTATTCCCTTCAAAAATACGGGAAAATGAGGATACTTTGGCTGTGTTATAGTTGTAAAAAAATCGGCTAAATTCACCGATTTCACGACTAAATTGGACTGTGTGGATAATAGTCTGCGCAAGGAGAGACTCAGTAGAGAGTCGAGAAAATGCACGGGCAAGCTTTGAGATAGGACCTTTTGAGATCATCGGGCGATCCCATTTAGAATAGCAGAAAGTAAGGAATTTGTAAAGTTTTACGGCTGAAAGTTAATCTTTTCCGAGGTTATCGAGGAAATCACGGTTAGAATCTGTTTTGGAAAGTCGCTCAATCAATACATCTGTACGCTCATCAGGTCCTAACATATCGATCATACGACGCAGTGTAGAGATCTTTGCCAGATCTTTTTCAGGAATCAATAAGTGTTCTTGACGAGTACCAGAGCGTTCAACATTAATAGCAGGGAAAATACGGCGTTCTGCAAGTCTGCGATCAAGATGTAGCTCCATATTACCGGTTCCTTTAAATTCTTCATAAATCAGATCATCCATACGTGATCCTGTCTCAACAAGCGCAGTACCGATAATCGTGAGTGATCCGCCTTCTTCTGCTTTGCGTGCAGCACCAAAAATACGTTTTGCAGGATATAAAGCTGCAGGATCAAATCCACCGGTTAATGTACGTCCAGATGGATCAATTGAAAGGTTATATGCACGAGCAAGACGGGTAATTGAGTCAAGCAAGATTACTACATCTCCACCCTGCTCAACAAGTCTTTTTGCTCGATCAAGCGCAATTTCTGCAATTCGTGTCTGAGTTTCTGGTGATTCATCAAAATTTGAAGCTACAACCTCACCATTGACACTACGAGAGATATCAGTAACCTCTTCAGGTCGCTCACCAATCAGTACAGCCATAATATGTACATCAGGAAAATTCTCAGAAATACCATGCGCAAGCTCTTTTAAAATAGAAGTTTTTCCTGCTTTTGGAGGGGAAACAATCATACCACGCTGACCAAACCCAATTGGAGCAACAATGTCAATAATACGTGTTGAAAGTGGGTGTTTTTTTGTTGAAAGCGTTAACTGTTTAATTGGGTAGATAGGAGTTAGATCTTCAAAATATGGCCGTTTTGTAGAAATTTCAGGCTGTTTTCCGTTTACTTCTTCAATTTTAAGCAGACCATAATACCGCTCATTATCTTTTGGTGGTCGTCCCATTCCTTTTACAAAATCACCGGGACGAAGCCAAAAACGGCGAATTTGAGAAGAGGAAATATATATATCTTTATCAGAAGGTCTAAATTTAGGTCGTAAAAAGCCGTGTCCTTCACGCTGGATATCTAAAATACCGCCTACTGCTTCAGAGGCACGATCATCACCTCGAGCATGAGATTCATAGCCATTTCCGTTTCC
>DAOMRL010000031.1:0-8261 GCA_035445865.1 Candidatus Levyibacteriota bacterium | reverse complement strand
GATGGTGAAATTATTGAGGGTGAAACGGCAATTGATGAATCCCTCGTTACAGGAGAATCTATACCTGTTGCTAAAAGTAGTGGAGATCAGGTTATTGGGGGATCTATCAATCAATCAGGATCAGTCCAGTTCAAAGCAACAAAAGTAGGAGAAGATACAGCCCTTGCACAAATTGCGAAAATGGTTGAGACTGCTCAGAACTCGAAGGCCCCGGGACAAAAGATTGCTGATAAGTTTGCCGGATACTTGGTTATCCTTGCTGTAGGTAGCGGTCTCCTTACTTTTGCCGTTTGGTATTTTATAGCAGGACAACCGTTACTGTTTGCACTTACTTTTGCAATATCTGCTGTCGTAATCGCCTGTCCTGATGCATTAGGACTTGCAACCCCTACTGCTGTAGCAGTTGGGACAGGACTTGGAGCAAAGCACAACATTCTTATAAAAGAGGCTACAACTCTGGAGCAGGTATCAAAAATTCAAGCCGTAGTGCTTGATAAAACGGGAACATTAACTGAGGGTAAGCCTAAAATTACAAGCATAAGCAGTGTTAATGGCTTCAGTGATAAAGAGGCTTTGCAATTTATAGGAGCAGCAGAAGTAAAATCGTCTCATCCTCTTGCGAACGCAGTTCTTGAAGAAATGAAGAGTAAAAAGATTAAGCTCCCAACCAATATTGAGAAATTTGAAAATCTTTCAGGCCTAGGGGTACGGGCAGTTATTGACGGAAAAAAGGTATTAGTGGGTACGGTAAAACTCATGAGAGAAAATAATGTTGATGTTAAACCACTTGAGGATAAAATACAGTCATTTTTAAAAAGTGGACAAACAATCATGGTTCTTGCCGTGAACGGACAAGTAAAAGCCGTTGTTGGTGCAGCTGACCCTATTAAAGAAAATGCCAAAAAAACAGTTGATCGGATGAATGAGCTAGGTATCGAAACAGCTATGATTACAGGAGATAATGAAACCACAGCTCTTGCAGTAGCGAAAAAACTTGGAATAAAGCGAGTATTTGCGGATGTAATGCCAGAGGATAAAGCTTGTTATGTTAATAAATTACAAAAAGAAGGAAAATTTGTCGCAATGGTTGGAGATGGCGTGAATGATGCCCCAGCACTTGCTCAAGCAGATATAGGAATCGCTATTGGTGCGGGGACTGATGTTGCAATCGAAACTGCAAGGGTCGTTCTTATGAAGTCTGATCCGGCTGATGTGATCAGAGCAATCAGATTGTCAAAAGCAACGGTGAGAAAAATGAAACAAAATCTCTTTTGGGCATCAATTTATAACGTCTTAGCTATACCTGTTGCTGCAGGTGTTCTATACCCTGCATTTAATATTTCACTAAGACCCGAAATTTCAGCACTCTTGATGAGTGTCTCTTCCATTATCGTTGCAACAAATGCAGTTCTATTGAAGAGATCAGAAAAAGACCTTATAACTGTATAATTTAGATTAATCCTCATAGTATTTTGCGTCTGGACTTCCCCTAATTGTTGCGGTACCTTGTTCCTTGATATGAACTACCAGAATAACTTGTTACAGCAAGCAGTTCTACCACAAGTACAAGCCGTTGAATATTGTCTTTATGCACGAAAATCAACTGAAGATGATGAACGGCAAGCGATGTCAATTGACTCTCAAATCAATGAAATGAACGACATGGCAATAAAAGAAGGGCTATTCATCAAAGAGATTCGCAAAGAAAGTCATTCTGCCAAACTGTCAGGGCAGCGACCAGTCTTTAATCAACTCCTCAATGATCTTCGTAATGGAATGTTCACAGGAATTTTAACATGGGCTCCAGATCGGTTAAGTAGAAATGCTGGAGATTTAGGGATGCTTGTAGATATGATGGATGGTGGAAAACTCATTCACATTAAAACATTTACACAGGCATTCTCCAATAGTCCAAGTGATAAGTTTCTCCTTATGATCCTTTGCTCTCAAGCCAAACTTGAGAATGACCAGAAAGGGATAAATGTGAAGCGAGGTATTCGAGCTAAATGCAATATGGGATGGAGACCAGGGATGCCGCCAATCGGTTATTTCAATAGAGCCATGGCTGGTATAAAAGATATTATTCCCGATCCTGAAAGAGCATCATTTGTGACAGAAATGTTTGAGCGAGTAGCAAGAAATGGTGATAGCGGAAGAACACTTAAGAAGTGGCTTGATACTTGCTTAACAACCAGAGCAGGAAAGAAAGTGACACTTAGTCAGATTTATCTTATGCTCAAGAATCCCTTTTACTATGGTGAGTTTGAGTATCCAATCGGAAGTGGTAACTGGTATAAAGGTGCTCATAAACCATTAGTTACTAAAGAACTATTTGACCAGGTACAGAAACAGTTAATAGTCCCTAAAAAAGCAAAATGGGGGAGCAAAACATTTACCTTCAAAGAACTTTTCAAATGCGCAAGCTGTGGATCACTGGTCATCGGTGAAGATAGGTACAGAAAGAGAAAACATGGAGAGCCACGCTACCATATTTACTATCACTGCACGAGACAAAAGAAATATGGTTGTCCTGAGCCGTATCTCACAGAAGACAAGCTAGTAAAGCAAATACTACGGTACTTAAACTTTATGTATATGGCTCATCCGCAGATATTCACCTTTAAGGAATTCGTCAAAGTAAGCATGGTGTCCTACAAGAAAATGAGAGATGAGATTCTCTGGGCCCAAGATATTAATCCAGAAAATAAACCAGTCCATTTTATGGATTACGCAAATTACATTTTTAGAAATGGAACCATGCAAGAAAAGCGAGAGGTAACGAATATCTTAAACCGACAGCTCTATATCCATAATGAAACAGTTACCTCGGTACCGTTAATTTAAAATTATTTCGATCTCTTCTTTTGCAACTTTTTCCAAGAAACAGCAACAACTCCAAGAACTAAAAGTCCACCAGTTACTAACATAAAATTTATATTAGAATTTGACGATTGTCTTTCACTACCTTCGGAAGATGATAAGTCCTGAGTGTTCCCACTGGGTGAATACCCTGTACCTAATATAGCTAAGTCCTCTTCACTAAGTGCACCCTGAACTTCCTCATTTCCCATACAGGCATTTGTTTTAAGATTGCCTGAGTCCATTTTAAGAAAAAGGAGATACTTTTTATCCTCTTCAAAAGTAAAATCAACTGATGTTATAGTCCCTTGAGATTCTTGCCCGCTTACCTCAATTTGAGAAGGCCCACCGTGACCTTTAAAATATCGCTCAACATTAATAATTGCTGAAGTATCAGATATGCTTTTTACCCGCCCTAAGACAACAATATCTGCTTGCTCTTTATATTCCGAAGGCGATACAGCAGGAGCACAAGAAGCAAGTGCAGTATGTGGAACAAATGAGAAGACTAAAAAAAGCGCGATTATAAATGTAAATAGTAAATTTCTGATCTGCATATTTATAAGAGAATTATAGCAAAAATTAGCCGTTTGAATCCTAGTTCTCGGGTTAGTTAGGACGCATATGAACGGTAGCCTCAATATTGAGATTTTGAAGGTGTTTTGTCGGTCCGAATGTTTCCCGTCTTGAAGGGGCTTTTAGCAAGCCCCTTCAAGCTAAATAGGGAATACGGTCACCTTGGGGTGCCCATCTTAGCTGCCGATCAGGGATTCGAACCCCAATAAACGGATCCAGAATCCGTTGTCCTACCATTAGACGAATCGGCAATTGTTAAGTAGAGCTTATTTTACTATATATTTGCTATCGAAGAAAGCCTTGTCATTCCTTGGTATAATATAATTAGTATTATGATAATCACAAAATCCACACCATATACAAAGGAAGAAATTGAGATGAACAACAAAACAATATTAGAGTCTCTTTCAATGGATTTACTTCGGGTTGCACTTGGATTACACCGTGGTTCTATTAAAATGGCAGAACGATTTACCCAAGAAGCACTAGCTCGAAAAGCTGAAACAGATAAAGAAAATCTTTCACTATATGGAAGACAAATTTTAGCAAAAATAGAACGGTCATTAAATAATGACGATCTTGATAAAAAAGCAGAGGATGCCTTAATGTACAGTACTATTATTAAAAATTATTCCACGCTATTGTAAAAAAATTCTTATTCGTTCTCCAACATTTTTTTTTCATCTTGTTCAGAATTATCTAAAATATCAGATGCATTTATATACCCACTGCTAAAATTATTTTTCATTTGTTCAAGAAAATGTAATCCTGCATCAGGAAATATAGTTATTCGCGGAGTTTGTGAATAATCTGTAATCCCATTTTGAGATAAGTGATTTACAAATGATTCATCACCTTCACAGAGTACTGTTTCTTCTGTAAGTGAACATACTGCAATAACCTTTTGTTCTCCTTGATCTGATAGTTGATAAATCTCTACTGTTTTCATATGTTACATCGGATTATATACTATTTCTTCCTCACCGAGAATGCTACCCTGAGATTGTAAAAGAGTACTTATATGTTTTATTCTATTAAAACATGCAACAACTTCATCTTCCGATAACAGTTCTAATAAGTGTTCAGATAGTTCTGCTTGTTTCTGTTCATTTTCTGCAAACGAAGCAATTTTTCTAACAACATCTTCTGAAACATCTATCCCAAAATAATTTCCGTATCTATTAATTTCGTCAGGACCAAAAGTTAATGCGTTATCAATAGCGAATATATTATTCTCTTTGTACAATATATTTGTATAATTGCGATCAGAATTCCAAATGATTTGATCAAAAATCCACAGTTTGTGCAAGAGGGATGAATATTCTCCTTGGTCAACGTGCCATGACATTTTTGCATCAAGGATGTATTCCTGAAGGCTTCCAACTTTACCTTCTGCATTATGAACAACAGTTGTAGGAACTAATCCAAAATTTAGTGTTCTATCAACCAGGAATGCTGCTCTATCTCTTAAGTAATACGTTCCTATATCAACAAATTCACGTTGTGTCCACTCACCAGAAACGGGTTTGAATATACCTTTTCCACCATTATCAAGAGTTACCACAATTACTTGGTTGGTACCACCTTTTAAAGGTACCTCCCGAGTAAACCTAGCATTTTGCAAATCTTTTTCCTCTCTAAATTTCCACTGTGTATTGTCTTTTTCTTTGCTTTTTACTACTTCACCGTATGATAGTAATTCTCCGCCATCCTCTGTCATTGCATTATAGTACCATAATCTATTGTTGCTTTGAAAATACACTTTCATATCCTGAAAATATTTTTTCTCTTGCTACAATCTCTCACATCTGATATATTGTGCTCACTGGAGGTTATGAAATTGCCCCATCAGTCAGCCATCAAGAGACCTCACTCTAAAACCCCTGCTCATAAGGACATCTACTCCACCCGGCTTTCCAATCAACCCCAAACTGGATTTCATGAAGGATTTCGTACCAGTGATGAATTTTTCCGTCAGCTTGTTGAAAGTCTTGAAGATTATGCTGTCTTTACAACAGATATCAAAGGAAACATCAGCAGTTGGAATAGGGGAGCAAAAAAAATATTTGGATATACAGAAAAAGAGCTTTTAGGGAAGAACTCTTCAGTTTTGTTTGTAAAGCAGGATCTCAAAAACAATATTGCACAAAAAGAGCTTTATACTGCACTCAAAAAAGGCAAATCTATAGGTGAACGTTGGCATATGAGAAAAGATACATCAAAGTTTTGGGGAAGTAATCTTGTTTTTCCACTATATGACTCAGAAAAAAATGTACGAGGATTTACTAAAGTAACACGAGATCTTACCGACAGAAAAGTTGCTCGTGATCAGGAAAAAAAATTCCGTTCAGTGATCGAAAACAGTTCTGATGGAATAAGACTTATAGATAGAAATGGAAAAATCACGTATGCCAGCCCCTCTACAAAAAGAATTTTAGGGTACAACCCAAAAGAGTACGTCAATCAAAAAATTATTGATCTCATTCATAAAGATGATAAAAAAATATATCGTGATACTATGAGAAAAATCCTTGATAACCCTGGATCATCTGTCCATCTTACGTATCAAATAAAACATAAAGATGGGACCTATCGATGGATGGAAGGAGTTGGAACTAACTTGCTTGACGATCCAGCAGTAAATGCAATTGTCTCAAATTTTCGGGATATCACCGAAAGAAAAGATCTTGAAAGACGAAAAGACGAATTTGTTTCTATGGCAAGTCACGAATTAAAAACGCCAATAACCAGCCTTAACTTATTTACAGACATGCTCAAAAAAAATGCTCAAGAAAAAAAATATGATTCAATACCTACTTTTGCAAAAAAGATCCGACAACAAACAAGTAAATTAACAGAAATAGTAAATGACTTGCTTGATGTGTCTCGTATTGAGACAGGAAAAATGAGATTTCGTACTGAAAAATTTAATCTCAGTGAGCTACTTCATGATATTGTCGATGACATGCAATACACTACACACAAACATAAAATTGTCTGTATCGCAAAACAACCCATGTTGATAACTGCTGATAGATACCGTATTTATCAGGTACTGACAAATCTTTTAACTAATGCGATCAAATATTCACCCGAAAATACACAAATTACTGTAACACTGAAAAAACAAAAAAACTTTGCCTTGGTTAGTGTTGCAGACAAAGGAATCGGAATTTCAAAAGACCAGCATAAAAATATTTTTGATAAATTGTATCAGGTCGGTGATTCAAAAGAAAAAACATTTCCTGGACTGGGAATGGGTCTGTACATATCAAAAGAAATAATTACCAGACATAACGGGAAAATATGGGTAAAAAGCAAAGGAAAAAGCATTGGGAAAAAACCAGGCAACGGGTCTACTTTTTATTTCACCCTACCGCTTAATGTATGAAAAAATATACTGTTGGATTTATTTTTAATACATCTTTGACCAAAGTTTTGCTTATTCACAAACTTCACCCGCAATGGCAAAACGGAAAAATAAATGGAGTTGGAGGAAAGATCGAACCGGGAGAAGATAGCATCGACTGTATTGTTCGTGAAATCCGTGAAGAAACAGGACTTATCACACAAAAAAATCTCTGGAAATTTGCCGGAAAAAACTGCGCTCCGGATTGGGAAGTAGATTTTTATGCGTGTATGTATAACGGGCAAGAATCAGATGCAAAAACTCTCACTGATGAAAAAGTTGAATGGTTTTTACTTTCTGATCTCCCTGATAACTTGATTCCTAATTTAAAGTGGCTTATCCCCCTTACCTTAAATAAATTAACAGATAATGAATACAAAGAATGTTCCGTACAATATGCACAATAACTATTCTCTCTTAAACCATGTATGCAACTCCCTAATAGGTAACTCAATTCGTGTAGGACGTCCATGAGGACAAGTTGCATTATTCGGAGTTTGTGCTAATTTTTCAATTAATCGTTTTGCTTCATTTTGTGTAAGCTTATCTCCGGCTTTTATTGCTCCACGACACGCAAGATAGGTAATCATTGTATGGGAAACACTATCTATGACCGTAACAGTACCTTTTTGACTCAGATCATCTGCAAGCTCACGAATCAACTGTAACAAATCCCTGTCTTTAAAAAGTTTGGGAATTGCATGAACAACCATACTCTTTCCTTTTTTGCGAATATCAAACCCTGCAGTTACAAACACAGAATGATATTCAGTTATCACTTCTTTTTCACTCGCTGTTAATTCAAGAGAAACTGGATTTTTGAGCACATATTTATCCTGTATCTTTTTTGTGTACGAACTTAATAATTGTTCATATAATATTCGCTCATGAGCAGCATGCTGATCGATGATCACGACCCCTGATTTTGTTTGAACTACAAGATACGTATCATGTATTTGTTGAATAGGTATTGTGTCAATTAACAACAATGGATCTTTGACATTCCATAGCGCCTCTTCTTCCCGTAACATTTGTGCACTTTCAGATTGAGTTGTTCCCGCACGTGGAGAGTATATGTTGGACAATGGAGATGTAAATCCAAGATTATATTTTGCAAGTGTTTGAGTGACAGCCGACCGTATAAAAGCACTTACTGAATCTTGATTTACAAAACTCACTTGCTCTTTACGAGGATGTACATTTACATCAACTGCTTCATGAGGAATTGTCAGAAATAACATAAATACCGGATACCGTGTTTTTTCTAAAAGACTTCCATATGAATCTTTTACCGAAGCACTTACCGTTCGATCACTAATTGGTCTATTATTCAAAAAAATGTACTGTTTTTGCATAGAATTTGCTGAAAACTGTGGATGAGCAAGATACCCTGATATGCTAATGTATGAATCTTGAG
>DAOMRL010000030.1:0-8292 GCA_035445865.1 Candidatus Levyibacteriota bacterium | reverse complement strand
GCTCTGTTCAATAGTTACATTTTTTGTTCCTACTCCCTCTGTGACATCTACTACTTGTCCGTCTCCAAAGTTAAAGGTAGCTTTAGCAATTGTCCCGTCAGGATCATTTCCAGAAACTGAGAGTTGAGTGACAAGTGCTGCTGATCCGCTTGCAGGATTAATAGTCAGTGTTGTACAGACAGGAGGTGTATTTGGTACTGTTGTAGGAGAAGGTGTTGGAGTCATAGGTATAGATGTAGGTGTGATCGTTATTGTTGGGGTGATTGTCGTTGTTGGTGTTACTGTAGGAGTTATCTCATCACCATCAAGAATTGTGAGCATAATTGGGGCTGTGTTTTGTAGTACATTTTCTCCAGGATTATCATCAGTAGACACCGAATATACTTCTGTCTGTCCTGGGAATTCAAACGAAACCTGAGTAGGAGTTTCTGTTAGTTCTTTTGCTAGCAATTGAATAGTAGCAACTCTAAATGGTTGATTAAATTCGACATTTGGATCATATCCTGTCAGTGCACTACTGATACCTAAATCTACCGTTGCTGAACTTGAAGAAATCTCCGGTCCTGAAAGTGTAGAAGTAATGTTTTGCTGATCAGGGGTAATTTGAGTAATTTCTAATTTTTGTGGATCAAAGTTGACAGTAAATCTTACAAATGACGGAATATTATTACCTGGATCAAGCATAACATCTACTGAAAAAGTCTCTCCAACAGGGAGAGATGCTTGTGTGGTTACTAAAGATAATGTACTTGATGGTGCAGCCTTACTTCGAAGTTCTTGTTGTTGTTTTACAAAATACAGCGTGAGCGGAATAGTCACAAGTAATAAGACCAGAACACCAATGATAAAAAAGTTTTTTGGAGACGCTTTCATAATAAAAATACCAGGTAATATTAGCGTAATGTAAATAATTATGTAAGTCAATGATTGTAAGATTTTGTTATATATAAAGCAGATAAATCAAAAGGGCTTGACAAGAGAACATTTCCTGTTGTATATTAGCAGTCGGAGACATCAAATGACAAAAGGAAACAAAAATCATATGGCAAAAACAAATAAATCTTCACAAACAATCAAACCCTTATTTGGAAATGTATTAATCAAGCCCCTTGAAGCTGAAGGCAAAACTTCTGGTGGAATCTATCTTCCTGACACAGCAAAGGAAAAGCCTCAAGTAGGTGAAGTAATGGCTGTTGGAGATGGAGAAGTGACCCCAAAAGGAGATCGTCATCCAATGGTTGTTAAAGTTGGACAAAAAGTTATGTATAAAAAATGGGGCGGAAATGAAGTAAAAGTAGAAAATGAAGAATGGACTATTGTAGATCAAAAAGATATTTTAGCTATAGTCAGCTAAAATTGAAAATTATTACTGAAATTTATGGCAAAACAAATTAAATACGGTGCAGAAGCACGACAACTATTACTCAACGGTGTTAACCAATTGGCTGATGCCGTTGCGACAACACTTGGTCCTAAAGGACGTAATGTTGCACTCGATAAAAAATGGGGTGCTCCACAAGTGATTCATGACGGAGTATCAGTAGCAAAAGAGATTGAGCTTGAAAACCCGTTTGAAAATATGGGGGCACAGTTAGTTAAAGAAGCTGCTTCTAAAACCGCTGATGTAGCTGGTGACGGAACAACAACTGCAACAGTACTTACCCGCGCAATTGTGACAGAAGGTATAAAAGCAATAACAGCAGGAGTCAATCCGATGCTTATGCGTCGTGGACTTGAGCGTGCAAGTGAAAATGTTGTTGAACAGCTTTCCACTATGAAAAAAGAGATTAAAGAAGGTGACATTGCAAATGTTGCGACTGTATCAGCAGGCAATGCAGAACTAGGAGAATTAATTGCAGAAGCACTCAAAAAAGTAGGAAAAGACGGAGTGGTCACTGTTGAAGAAGGACGTGGACTTACCACTGAAATTGAGTATACAGAAGGAATGGAATTTGATAAAGGATACGCTTCTCCATATCTTGTAACAGACTCAGCGCGCATGGAAGCCTCTATTGAGGATGCATATATCCTCATAACCGATAAAAAAATCTCTTCTCTTCAGGAACTATTACCATTTTTGGAAAATTTTGTAAAAGTTTCAAAAAATCTTGTGATTATTGCTGATGATGTTGAAGGAGAAGCACTTGCAACATTAGTAGTTAATAAATTAAGAGGAGTATTTAATATCCTTGCAGTTAAAGCTCCAGGATTTGGTGACAGACGAAAAGCAATGCTTGAAGATATTGCAACACTTACTGGTGGAACAGTGATCTCAGAAGATACCGGACGCAAACTTGATTCAGTACAAATTGAAGACTGTGGACGAGCAACACGGGTAAGATCAACAAATGAATCCACACAAATTATTGGTGGGAAAGGTGAAAAGGCTACAGTAAAGGCTCGAATTGAGCAAATTAAAAAAGAAATTGATCGATCTACGTCAGATTTTGATCAAGAAAAACTCCAAGAAAGACTTGCTAAATTATCAGGTGGTGTGGCAGTAATCAATGTTGGTGCAGCAACTGAAGTAGAACTCAAAGATAAAAAAGAACGAGTAATTGATGCAGTAGCTGCAACAAAAGCAGCACTTGAAGAAGGGATTGTTCCTGGAGGAGCAGTATCCCTGCTTAATGTAAGTCAGAAAATGAGATCAAATAGTTCTAAAAAAGCAGTTTTGCAACAAGATGAAGAAATTGGATTTGGAATAGTACGGGAAGCATTAGAAGCGCCGTTTAGAAAACTTATGGAAAATGCAGGGCTTGATTCAGGACAATTAATCGCAAAAGCACGAGAAGCAGCAACCACAGGACAAGGATTTAATGTTCTCAAAATCGAGTCAGTCGAAACAGCAACTCCGGTAGATATGATCAAAGAAGGAATCATTGATCCGGCAAAAGTTGTTCGGACAGCAGTTGAAAATGCAATCTCAGTTGCAACCATGATTTTAACAACAGAAGCACTGGTAACCGATCTTCCTGAAAAAACTCCACCACCACCTCCAGGTGGCGGAATGCCCGGCATGGGTGATATGGGATACTAGAAATTCATTTTTTCCCAAGGATACTTGTCAATTCATGTTGAGCCATTTTTTAAACGACTCTTCTGATACAACTTCGTATAACACGTAATAGTGATTTTCGTAGTACAATACTCCTATGGTTGATTCTCATTGTCATTTAAGCTTTCACAAATTTGAAGTAGATGTAGATGAAGTTATCATGCGTGCAAAAGAGGCTGGTATTCGTGCGATGATAAACGTTGGTACGCAAATTTCTTCTAGTAAAGACGCTATAGCGCTTGCTGAAAAACACGAGGGAATATATGTCTCAGTAGGCGTTCATCCTCATCACGCTGACAAGCCTGAAAATAACTGGTTTGGAGAGTTAGAAAAACTATCTGAACATCCTAAAGTTATAGCAATTGGCGAATGTGGCATGGATTTTTTTTCATACAAATCAAATGGGATTGTTGACCCAAAACTACAGGAAGGAATATTTCGAAAACAAATAGAGCTTTCCATTTCTTGCAAACTACCGCTTCAGATCCATAATAGGCATGCTGGAAAAGATGTCTTGCGTATTTTGAGTGACTATACAAACAAACTCTCAGATACTCCTGGTGTTTTTCATTGTTTTGCAGGAGATTTTGACATTTTGAAAGGAGCATTAGATCTGGGTTTTTATATCGGCTTTGACGGAAATATTACATATCCTGGTCTTGCTCCAGGTGAGACAGTTTCGTTGCCAGATATTGCTCAGCAGACTCCGCTTGATCGTATCCTTGTTGAAACAGATAGTCCATATCTGACGCCAATACCGCTTCGTGGAACCCGAAATGAGCCAAAAAATGCTATAATAATAGCGGAGTTTATAGCAAAGTTGAAAAAAATATCACCTACACAAATGGAGCACACTATTACTCAAAATTTCTCAACATTGTTTAACGTATCCCTATAAATATTATGCATGCATTTTTTGATAGGATGTTTTACCGATATCCAATAAAAAGCAGACGGAGTCTTGAAATTCTTCCGCCTCTTATTTCCATGTCTCTTATCACTATGCCCGTATGGGGAGCACTTCTTTTTCCTGTACAGCTTGCCTATTTCATTATTTTTTTTGATGTCTATTTTTTGTGGAAATCATTTTTTCTTATGTTCACAGCATTTGTTGCATCACGTAAGATAAAGAAAACAGAGGATGAAAATTGGCTTGAAAAAATAAAAAAGTTAGATAACTTCAAAAAAATGCATCATTTAATTATAATTCCGAGTTATACAGAAAGTGCTGCAAAACTTTCCCGAACAATTGAAACACTCAAAAATCAAACTTTTCCTTCCCAACAAATTCATATTTATCTTGCACTTGAAAAAAGAGAGGCAAATGTAGAAGAAAAAGCTGAAAATTTAGTATCAATATTTCAAAAGTCATTTGGTACGTTTACCTATACATTACATCCAGATGTGGAGGGAGAGATAAAAGGAAAATCTTCAAATCAAGCGTATGCAGTGAAGCAAGCATATAAAGATCTTGTAGAAGAAAAAGGGTTGGATATTGATTTTATGACAGTATCTTCTGTTGATGCGGATGCGTTATTTGATTCTCAGTATTGCGCAAACCTTTCGTATCAATTTTTATCTTCCCCTACTCCACATCTTCATTTCTGGCAATCTGCTGTTGTTTTTTATAATAATTTTTGGGAGATTCCAGCGTTTACTCGCGTAATCACATTTTTCAGCAGTCTTGCGCGGGTTGGCTTATTAGTTCAAGGTATTCGGTTACTTCCTCACTCAACGTATACACTCTCTCTTAAGCTATTGCGTGATTTAGGGTATTGGGATACTGATGTAATTCCTGAGGATTATAGAATATTTTTTAAAGCATTTTTTCATACAAAAGGTGCGGTGACTGTCGAGCCGATATTTCTAAAAACGTCACTTGATAGTGCACAGTCTCAATCGTATAAGGCAAGTCTTATGAACAAATATAACCAAGAAAGACGATGGGCGTGGGGAGTTTCTGATGATGCAATCTATCTAAAATGGTGGCTCACTACTTCAGGAGTACCGTTTATACGCAAAACATTCCTTGTATCGTTTGTTTTATTAGATCATATTTTATGGCCTGTTGCATGGTTTTTGATTACCATTGCAGCAAACTTAGTTGTTCTGATAAATCCGGTATTTTCTCGAACAAGCTTAGGGTATTATTTGCCTCAGTTATCAGGATTTATTCTGACCTTAAGTTTGATTTCTTTGGTTGCCATGTTATACATCGACTATACAATCCATCGCTTTAAACATTATAAAAAACCATCGTTATTGCGAAGAATACTTTTTCCTTTAGAGTTTGTTGTAATGCCTATTGCTGGATTTTTCCTTTCCGCACTCCCAGCTCTTATTTCTCATTTGCAGTTATTTTTTGGCAAACGGTTAGAGTATAAAGTAACTGAAAAAGTATAATGATACGTACCTTGTTGACATCTCAAAAATCCCACTATTACTTTTTTTTATGTCTATCTGTTTTGTTATTTATCTTGCTGAGAATTCCTTCTTTGATTGAGCCATACTGGTATGGAGATGAAGGAATATATGCCGTAATAGGTCAATCTTTGCGGGATGGAAACTTATTATATCGTGATATCTGGGATAACAAACCTCCGGTTCTTTATTTGATCTATGCATTGGTAAATGGAGATCTGTTTTGGGCAAAAATGCTCTCTCTTATTGCGGGAACGGCGACAGTAGTCGTATTTTTTCTTTTAGCAAAGAAAATCTTCAAGAAAATGTCTGCTGTTATTACACCGACAGTATTATTTGTCATCTTATTTGGGTTGCCGATCCTTGAAGGAAATATTGCAAACGCGGAAAACTTTATGCTTCTTCCGATAGTTCTGAGTGCATATCTCATTGTTTCCAAACCTCGTGTTGGGTGGTTTTTTGTAGGAGGGATATTGTTGTCAATTGCACTTATGACAAAAATCGTTGCAATTTTTGATATTGCAGCGTTTGTCACGATACTTTTTTTACAGTTTCGATTACGATCAAAATCTTTTTTTTCGACAGGAAAAAAGCTATTAAAAAGTCATACGACACACGCACTATTTGCCGGTATTGTGATATTTCCCATTAGCATAGGTATCTTTTATCTGTTCACAGATAGTATGGCTGATTTGCTTTCTTCTACATTTACTAACAATGTGGGATATGTAGGATATCATAATCATTTAATTTTTCCGTTAGGACTGGTAGTACTTAAGCTTTTATTTCTGTGTGTATCTTTAGTATGTATATACATATTCAGAGAAAAGCTTACAAAACAAGAGATTATCATTTTTCCTTGGATGGTATTTACACTATTTAGTATGTTTTTTTCTGATCGACCATACACTCATTATGTATTGATGGGAATAATTCCGTTTTGTCTGATGATTGGAAGTATGATGGAAAAGTTACGTGTTGTACCGTTGCTTATGACTATCGTGATATGTACAGTGGTATACACGTATTTTCCAATTTACAAAAAAACAACTGCATATTATCAAAATTATAAAGAATATATTTTTGGGGATAAAACATTTTATCAGTATGTTGGATTTTTTGACCGAAACGCGGTGAGGGATTATGAGGTAGCTGCAAACATACAACAAATGTTGAGTCCGGAAGATACCATATATTATTGGAGTGACAGTGCACAACTCTATTTACTTACTGGTGTTAAGCCAATTTCAAAATATATCGTCGCATATCATGCTATTATGTATGAAGATGCAATGAGTACCACGATTCAGCAGGTTAGTGATGCTTCTCCTCAATTTATTGTTTTATCAAAAAACAATGCAATTCCCCAAGAATTACTGCAAGG
Organism: Candidatus Levyibacteriota bacterium; assembly: GCA_035445865.1. Taxonomy (GTDB): domain Bacteria; phylum Patescibacteriota; class Microgenomatia; order Levybacterales; family GWA1-39-11; genus JBDHUV01. The sequence continues at coordinate 1,429 of DAOMRL010000030.1, read as the reverse complement.
ATATACGCTAAAATATAGTGTAGAACGGACAAAAATTTATGAAAAAAACAATTAATATATTACTCTCTGACAATATTATAAAAATGTCTGCCGGGATATCTTTTACTGTTTTACTTGTCTGTACTATTTTGATTGCAGTATTTTACACAAAGCTTCCTCCATATATCCCTTTTTTTAATAGTCTTCCTTGGGGGACACAGCGGTTATTTTCATCTATTGGGGTAATTTTTTTGCCGATAATATTTTTGGTAATTATATTACTCAACAATGCCTTAAGCGCATATTTGTATTCACAACATGCATTGATGGCACGAATGGTTTCATTTAATGGGTTATTGTTTGTGATTCTTGGCTTTTTAGCGTATGTACAAATTGTTTTGCTAGTGCTCTAACAATATGCTTATTACTCTTATTGCCGCACTGTTAGTGAGTTTTACGATCATGATCGTAATAACTCCTTTTGCAATAAAACTCATAAAAAAGTGGCGGTTAATGGATGATCCGTCTACTCATAAACATCCCGCAATTATTCATACAAAACCAATTCCACGAGGCGGAGGGCTACCTATTTATATAGCAATGGTTATTGGTATGGTTATTTTTCTTCCGTTAAATCCGATATTTTTGTCAGTCATTTTTGCGGGATCATTAGTTGTCGGAATTGGTCTTTTAGATGACAAGTTTGATGTTTCCCCATATGTGCGGTTTGGGATGAATATTTTGTCCGCAACAATCGTTGTCTCATCTGGTGTAACAATTCCTTTTATCACAAATCCTCTGGGAGGAATTCTGAGTTTTGATCATTTTGATATTATGATCGGTGCGTTTTTTGTCTCAATTCCTATTGCAAAAATTTTTGCAGTGGTATGGATTGTGTGGGTCATGAATATGCTCAACTGGAGCAAGGGAGTTGACGGACAGATGCCGGGAATTGCAGCAATCTCGGCAATTATTATAGGAATTGCGGCACTTCGATTTGGAATTATTGATGAGTCAAGTCAAAATACTTCAATATTTGCATTTATCATTGCAGGTACTGCGCTTGGATTTTTAGTATATAACTTTTATCCTGCAAAAATTTTCCCTGGGTACAGTGCGACAATTTTGGGATTTGCACTCGGAGTAGTTTCTATTCTCTCCAGTGTAAAACTTGCAACTGCACTGCTGGTGATGGGAATTCCTGCAGCTGATGCGCTGTTTACTATTGCGCGCAGACTTGCATCAAAAAAATCTCCTTTTTGGCATGATAAAGGTCATCTTCACCATTTGTTGCTCAATTTAGGTATGAGCCAGCGCACAATTGCACTTTTTTATTGGGGAATGTCATTTGTTTTAGGGCTTGCTGCGTTAACGCTCTCAAGTAAAGGGAAAATATTTGCTATAATCCTAGTCATAGTACTTGTAATCGGAGGAATATTGGCGTTACGGT
>DAOMRL010000029.1:0-8826 GCA_035445865.1 Candidatus Levyibacteriota bacterium | reverse complement strand
ATCGGATCGCCATGAAATCTACAGCTGGAGGGTAAGTAACTGGAAAATCCCAGCACAACCACTCCAAAACCTGGAGAGCGTACAGTGATGTCCCTGGTGAGACATCACAGGCTTCAAGTACCGCACCGAAGGTGCGATGCCAGTAGCTTCGATCGTCGCGAGGGGTTGATTGTCCGAACAGATTCGTATCTTGTGAGTAATCCAGCGCATATCGCAGCGCGTAGATCAACTCCCAGACAGAAGTCGGCTGTTCGGAATAGAGCGGTGTAAGGATCGGGGTGTCGACGATCAGCTTCATCAGCATTGCTGCAAAGCTTGAATCAATCCCCCACGAGTTCCGCAAGTTAGCCTTCAGTATGTTAGCTTCAGGCACTTTGAACGTACCCGACAAGGTCGGTGCAACTTCCTGGCTGACCCAGTGTTGGATCATGTCCCAGGAGTATTCTTCTATGGCCACGCGATGGGACGGATAGTACACGGTTGACACGTCTGTGTTCCTTTCAGAGCTTAAACTAATACCGATAACAGAGAGTTATTCCGAGCAAGAGAACCGTATCTCCTGCACAGAATGCTCTCTGCAATCTATGTTAAAGGGCAAGCAAGTTGGTGAAGTATAGCATGTCTAACTTCAAGTGTCAATATTATAGGATTCTATTTATGATTGAAAATGTTGTCTAGAGTATCACTAATCTATGTATATGATAGCTATATATAGAGTATCTTGGGTATAAAAGTAGAACAAGTGGTCTCAATGATTAATCGAGACCACCATACGTACGAATGGGTTACGTGATATCTTTCCGCTTGGCAAGTGCATCTTCAACTGTTTGATTGAAGCGGGCTACGTGCTCTATGGCGGGTATCTGATCATGAAGATCTGACCAGTAGAATGGATCCTTGTTGGATCCATAAAATGCTTCGTCAAAAGCATGTCTCCGCGGAAACCGCCTGGTGATAGTTGGCTCTTGGATGTTGGTTGGCCCGTCTTCCAAAAGAGCCTTAAGCTCATCTCTCTTCATTCTGATCCCCTTTTCCTCGTAAAACCTCGTATACATCGATATCTCACACATTTCCTGCGCCCTGCAGGGTGTATAAGACACGAAAAGCTATTGTAACAAAAGGATCTTGGTTGTCACAAGGGTGGAGAATAAGATTTTGAGGTGGGATATCACATAGTAAAATAACACATCTTGTAGTAAAAAGTTATCCACTCGCAATTCACAGTCCTGGAGTAAGGTAGATATTTCAGGCTAAATTTGCGTTATGGGATGTTTGAAGATTTGTAGATAAATTAGAAAATATGAGGCTAATTGAATAAAAAATGTGCCGAGTCCAGGATTTGCACCTGGGTAACCCAAACGGGTGCCAGATTTACAGTCTGGTGCGATTGACTACTCCGCCAACTCGGCATACAGAGTATTGTACTAAATATTGTCAGTAATGTGAAGCATATTGAAAAGTGCAAATGCTTGTTCTATTATAAAAATAAGTGTGGACAATAAAATCTTGAAACCTATTACAAAAGAACAACTTGAGAACTTATATGCTTCTGGAAAGTCTATGTCAGAAATAGCCACAATACTTGATTTTTCACTTCACAAAGTTGCTTATTGGATGAAAACTTATGGAATAAAGACAAGAAGTCGTAGTGATGCAATGTACAAAAAGCTAAATCCTACTGGGGATCCCTTTACAATAAAGGAGTTAGTAACTACTCAAGATTTCTTTTTAATGGGGCTAGGTTTGGGAATTTATTGGGGAGAAGGTAATAAAATTTCTTTACATGCAGTAAGGGTTACCAATTCTGATCCAAAAGTAATCAGTACATTTAGACGTTTTTTAAAGGAGATTTGCGGTGTAGATGATAAAAAAATAAGGTACAGTATTGTGTGTTTTAATGATAGTTCTACTACTGAATGTAAACGCTATTGGTCTGAAATGTTACAGATAACAAGTGATAATTTTGGTAAAATAGTCCAAATTCCTACTCAAGGTAAAGGAACATATACTAAAAAGTCTCAATTTGGCGTTTGCACAATTACAGTCAGTAATATAAAATTGAAAACCTGGATCATGAAACAGATTGTAAATATATGATCTGTTTAAATGCCGGCATGGCTCAGTGGTAGAGCAAGTCATTGGTAATGACTAGATCGTGAGTTCGATTCTCACTGTCGGCTCAGAATTATAAGTATTTGAATTCTGAAGCTAATTCAGATATAATACTCTTCATTAGTGAAAAGTGTAAAGCGCAAAGTTCAAAGCTAATTTTTAGCTTTTAATTTTTATTTTATGCTTGACTGATTAAAAGGAAAAAACATGGCAAAAAAAAGTGGAGCGCGAATAACAGTTGGTTTAGATTGCAAAGTCTGTAAAAGACGCAATTATGTCACAACGCGCAATAAATTAAATACAAAAGACAAATTGGCGCTTGAAAAGTTTTGTAATCAGTGTCGATTAGTTACTGACCACAAAGAAGTTGAAAAGTTGAAATAATATTTCAGCTCAAAGTCCTAATTGTTACGTAACACTTTTCTCTTTCTTCTTTTCCTTATTAAGGAATGTCAGTGATAACAATCCTATTCCAACACCTAAAATACTTCCACCAATGACATCAGTTGTCCAATGCTCACCAAGTGAGATACGTGAGTACAACATGAGGCTAACAAGACCAAGTATTCCACTAATTAGTACAGTTTTTACCATCATATGCAGTCGTTTTGTTTGATAAATCCAGTAGATAAGTAAAATACCTAAAATAACTGTGCGCATGGAGTGACCTGATGGATATGATGCATCTGTATGAACATGGAGACCTGGGAAGTCAGCGTACTGAGATCGTAAAAACATATTTGGAGGACCTGGATGATCTAAAATTGTTTTGCCAATCAGCTCAAGCACGTGCCCAAATCCAAATAATCCAAAGGCAATAATTCCGCCAATAAATTTACGGTACACAAGTGCAAGGATGATAATGAGAAACGGTAAGGTATATTCAAATCTCCCAATGACACTTAACAATGAAAAAAACGGATCAATCTGAAGTGGAGTTATGTTTTGGAGTCTGTGGGTAGTGTCAAAATCAAAAGAAGTAAAAAAATCAGCACGGACTATAAATGTAAATGCAAAAAATAAAAGAATAAAAGATACTCCTGTAAGCGCAAAAAGTATATGGTGGAGTGTAATTTTTGGAAGCATGAATTCTATTATACAGAAACAGGAGATTCTGTGGATAGCTCTGACTGAATTAATTTTTCGTGAGCAAATTCGGTTGCAACAAATACTGTAGTAGCGATTGCTGCTGTTACAAGTGGATGTTTGTCAATAAAATTTCCGGTCTTGTTCCCAATTGAAATGACCGCAGATTCAACTTTGTCAGTAGCAGTGTGCAAAATTGTATACAGTTTGTCTCTTACCATAATACGATCAGGATGGTGAAACTCTTGTGGTTCTAGGATTCCGAGCCCGTCAGCAAAAAGCTCATAATGAGGAGAAATATCTTCTTCAATTTGATGGTCAGTTGCACTCTGACCAAATACACGACCTAATTCCAGGGTCATAGTGTTAGTGTACTATTCAATTTTCGTAAATACAAGAGGCGATGTTGATCACAGTGGCCATGGGTTTTGATTGCTTTAATGTGATCCGGTGTACCATATCCTTTGTTACGATCCCAAAAGTAGTGAGGGAATTGTAATGCAAGCTCTGTCATATACGTATCACGGGCAACTTTTGCGATGATAGAGGCTGCAGCAATTGAGAGTGAAAGACTATCTCCTTTGATAATATTTCTATAGTTATATGAAAGATTAGTATCTTTGTATGGATTATCTGTGCCGTCTAGTAGTATAAAGACCTTTTTTTGAGGGATTTTAGATATCAATTCTTGAGTGACCTGGAGTACTGCAGAATGAAGTGCAAACATAATTCCTTTTTCATTTATTGTGCCTGAATCAACATCTGAAGTAGTATGAATCAAATTTTCTTTTTGAAGAACAGAAGAAATAGCGAGACGTTTTTGTGGAGAAAGTTTTTTTGAATCATTGATACCAAGCGTTTCTAATCTTAGGGTTTCTTTAGGAGATAAAACAGGATTAAATACAACACCAGAAACATAGACTGGTCCTGCAAATGCCCCTCTGCCGACTTCGTCTATTCCTATCACAGCATATTCTTGAGCCCAAAGTTCTTTTTCTATATCTAAAGTTGGGAATGTTCGCATGAGAATAATTGTAACAGATAGAGAGAAAGAGGCCACTCGTGAAAGTGGCCTCAAAAGACAAGGTTAATCTTTGAAGTCGAGTGATTTGAGAATGTTGTCGCATTCCTGTTGGAGTTCATCCATGAATGTGTCTGCAATCTCCGGGAACACTGCAGGTCCGAATTGTACATAGATCCGAACCACTCGTATCAAGGAATTTCTCTCATGTATGTCAGAGTAGAATGTGATCTTTCTGTCAGACACAGCAACTGTGCAAGAGAAATCTCTGATTTTCCTTTCAAAAGTTAAGAGGTAGTTTTTATGGACTTCAACTGTGTGTTGAGAGTAGAAGCCTTCATTTTGGAGTGCGTATGAAAGTGCAACAACGGTAAACATGTCTATTTCCTCCTGTTGCTCTTACCTCTTACGACGGACTATCTCTACTATGCGAATCTGGAAGTAGTACTGTCCAGGTTCTATCAGCAAAAACAGATTGCGCTGAATTCGAAGATCCAACTGCCATTTGGCATTGGATACTTCTTCATCGCTATCTTTGTTGTACAGTACAAGCCAGAGATTATGTGTCTCTGTTTGCTTGTTTAGCTGTACTTCAAGAGAGATCCTCTTAGCTCCTTTCTGTGGTTGTACAGGTATCCTCCATGTGATTTTTCCGAATCCTTCTTGGAGGAATACAAATGTTTGACTATGCTCAGTGATATCAAATATCCGTTGAGCAAGATTTTCGTTTACAGCTGAAAGGAGAGTATCCTCAGATTTTTCCATCTAATTTTTCCTTGTCTTATCAAAGTGCAAAAAGCACAACATGTGCTTGCTGAGATGTATTGTACTAAAAACGGGGTATAAAAGGAATTTTATCTACACAAGCTGTTACAGGCGATACCGTCATTGTTGCCATCAAGACTTTTACATCCGCAAGAAGTTAATTGAAATGTGGCTTCCTGACAGGTAGTAATTTGACTACATGATTTCGTGCAGTCGCAACTAAATGTTGTAGGATCAGGTGTAGGAGAGATAGAGCTCTGACATGAGCCCCAAAGACCACGGTTGTTGTCTCGTGCTTCTTTTTCAAGTACCTCAAGCTTATCTTGATATTTAACATCAGGTGGATATGCTGATGCATATGCGTATCCTTCTCTGACAAGCATTTCATTTACCATTTCACCACTTTGTAAATATACATATCGAAGGAGTCTTCCGTATCTATCAGTATCTGAAATATCTTTTTCAAGATATACGGTTTTACCCGTAGTTAATACCTTGTTGTAATTACTTGCTTCTTTTCCAAAACACCCAACTTCACGTCGAGGATCAACGGTTTCGGGTGTATCAATGCCAATGTATCGCAATGTTTTTCCATTTGAAAGTCTGACTGTATCTCCGTCAACAGTACTCACAATTGTGGCTTCCTCAAAATTCTTCTGGCCTAAAACATCGGGTGATTGAGTAGGAGAAAGATCAATATGAGTTGTTGGTGTAGGTGTTGAAGTGAGTTCAGTGACAGTGAGAAGGGTAGGTTTGGTTTGTAGTTCATTATGGATGAGTGTAGCGGTGAGAATAAATATTCCTATGAGAGTTATAAAAAAAGAAGCTTTTTTCATCATACTTCACCATAGCATACTGATGTTGTTTGTTGCAAAAATGAATGGAAGAAAAGGATTGTTGTGGGAGAGCAGAGCTCTCCCACCGTAGTCAACTTGGTAGCGTATCATAGTGCACGCAGGAGTACCGAAAGTCTCTTTCTCTGTTTGGAAAGATGACCTGATTGTTAGCAGCAAGCTTGCTCAAGTCTTCAAGATCAATCGACCCTTCGCAGAGACGTGTTCCGCGGAGTATCTTTGTGTAGATGAGAAAATGACTCCCTTTGCCAAGTGTGTATTCGCCTAGCACAATGGCAACATCCATATCTTCTCCCCAGTCGTTTTTTTCAATGAAATTGATTATTGTTCCTTTTAAAAGTTTAAGGAACTCAATCAAGCTCATTTGTCGTACAGGCTTTGGATGATACTCCATTTGATCCTCCTTCTGCTACATTGTTGACTGATTGGAATTATATCAAATTAATTACTGAGTTTATAGAAATTAATGATTGGTTGTGATATAGTTTGGGAATAGCTATCTTTGCTTATACCGGAGTGTTCGGTGGATAGTAAAGGTTGTATAGATCCTGAGGAGGATAGTATGTCATCGTCAGCACTCAAGCCGACAAGAAAAGAGATGACTGCTAGTATGCTGGAAGAAAGGGGATTTACCAAAGACCAGATCGATCAGTTGATCGCACTCAAGAACGTGTATCCGTATCCGGAATTCTTTGACACTGCTCAGCAGTGGAAAAGACTCCAATTCTTGAAGTGGCGATGTGCTACAGGTCGTCTAAGGAAAGGCTCTAATGCTTGACTCCTCATATATTGGGAGAGAAAGAAAAATGAACAATTTTCCTTCTCTCCCATCTAATTTTTTATTAGCTTGATCTAAAGATAACCAAACCCGCCCAAGCGATAGCAAGTCCTAATGATAAAACTGATAAGCTGATACCAATAATTCTCCACTCAGTAGAAGAAATTCCTAAAAATTCTTTTTTCATATAGTCAGTATACGCAAAAAAATATAGCTGTTTACAGAGCTATAGAGAAAAACGTTGAGTAATCCTTTTGTAAACATACATACCCAAAAGAATAAGGATTGTAGCTACAATAGTAAAAATAGGTGCGATGTAGAGATTTCTATATGTACTTATTGTCTCTGGACTAAGAAAACTTCGTAAAAACTGAGTGAGATAGGTAAATACAATAATATGCCAGACAAACAACGGTAATGACTGTTTACCGATGTGTTCTAACATTCTATTTGATTTTAGTTTTAGGCTCACAATAACAACAGCAAAAATTCCACTGAGTGCAGCTCCATAATAGAGGAAATAGTTGCTGTATCGATTTAAACGCATATCAATTTGATAGCCATACAGGTTAAAGTTAGTTTGTGCAAGTCCTATCATCAATAGAGTGAGAATAAAGAAAGTCGGGATGGCATATTTTTGTAATGGTGAAGATATTTTTTGAGTATGTGCCTGCCATAGATATCCCATACCAAAAAATACTGTGGCGTTGAGTGCGGTCTCAAGTCCAAATGGTAACTTTATGCCAGGATACAATATTGAGAAAATGTACCCACCAGCTGAGAGTAGAATAAGAGTAGCGAGTATGTATTTTGAATTCAGTGAAACTCTTGTGATGATCCAAAATAATAATTTTGTGACAAAAAGACATGGCAAAAACCAGAGCACTACATTAAAAAATAGTCCACTGCTATTGCCGTATAAGACATTTAAAAAATGTTGTGTGATAGACTCAACGGATGGCATAGTAGTTCGTGCAGATAACCAGATAAGGTAACTCAGAAAAGCAAATAAAAAATAAGGAAAAAGAATAGTCACAACATTTTTCCAGAGAAATGGAAAGAATTCGCGGTATTTTTGTGGACGAAAAACGATACCTGACAAAAAGAAAAAAAGAGGCATGTGAAATGCGTATACTATGTGTCTGTAACTATCTCCGGATACTGCATGACCGTAGAGTACAGCCAAAATACCAATTCCTCGGGCAATATCAATCCATCCAACACGTTGTTTCATGAAAATTAGTATTCCATGAAGAGATAAGGATGTCAAGAAAACTGATTTACAAAAGTAGAATTTATAAGTATAGTTAGGTAAGGAGTTATATCTTGCAGACACTTGAACGACCTCGCTTCAGTGATCAGTCAGAATCTTTTCCTCAATCCGAGGGAGTAAAAAACCGCTTAAGAGGAACGCTCATAATTATCGGAGGTGGAGCAAAAGAAGCTTCTTTACAAGCAGTAGCTGACCATTTACCAGTTCCCAAACATCTTACTGTTACTACTCTTGCGTCCCCTTCAGATCCTGAATACCAATATGGAAAATGTAGAGATGGAATGGAAAAATTGGGTGTTACTGTATCATATCTTACGAATAAAAAAATCGAAGAAGAGCATGAGGCCTATCTAACGTCGGAAACATCAGGTCTGTTTGTAACTGGGGGATATCAGGATTTATTGATGAGACGACTCAATGCATCGCGTTTTAGTAGAGAGCTTCGTGAGTATCACACCAATGGAGGTACTGTTATTGGAACTTCAGCAGGAGCATCTTTTATGGGAGGTATAATGCCTCTTCGCGATACGTATGAAGAAGGATTTGGATTTATACCACATATTATTGATCAGCATTTTAGTCAAAAAAATCGTAAAAGCAGGCTAGCAAGACTTGTCGCTGAGTTTCCTGATCGTATCGGGATTGGGATTGATGAAAATACGGCTGTTGTATATCACCATACCCATATGCAAGTTATGGGTGAAGGACAAGTATATGTATTAGAATCTAATGGTTCATCACGGTTGCAGGAAGTTGTTTTACGTGATGGAGATGTCTTTGATTTATCTTATTATAGTTCCTATACAGAAGCTGCTGCTGACTAGTTAGTGAAGTTCTAAGGTAGAAAGGATTGCATCAACTTCTTGTTGGAATCCTTGGTTTTCCGGATCTGCAACTAAAAACGTGATACTTACAGCAGAGTTTGATTGGGCGTTTT
>DAOMRL010000028.1:1504-9079 GCA_035445865.1 Candidatus Levyibacteriota bacterium | reverse complement strand
AAGTCTTTGCAATTCATTTAATATATGGCTACTCATCAATCATATTGATTTCCAATATGTCTTGATATCTCAATATAATCTGATATTTGCCCACAGGATATGAAGGAACGAATAATTATAGTTTTTGTCGCGGTCATAATAGGATTAGTACTTACTACTGTTGGATATCTTCTCTATCAATCTTTTGATACCCCTGCAACACCTTCTCCAAACGAACAAGTACAAAATCCTACACAACCAGTAACTACTTCTCCTACTCCCGACAAATCATTTTTTATCACCGTAACAGAGCCACAACCTGAATCAATTACGAATAAACGAACTATTACAGTTACCGGAACAACAAATCCAGGGAACACTGTCGTCATTTCCTCTAATCAAGATGATGTTGTAGCTCAACCCAAAGACGATGGAACCTTTTCTACCACGATTACGATAAATGCAGGAACTAATGTACTTGTCGCTCGTGCGGTAAATGCACAAGGAGACAGCGTGGAAGAAACACGAATAGTTACGTTTGTCTCTGAAGATTTTTAGTTGCTAGACACAGTATGGTACAATTAACTACTATGAAAAAACTGCCACTCATCCTTTGCTTTTTTTCTCTTTTTATTTCTCATTTTCCTGCCGTAGTATCTGCTCAGACAAAAACTCCGGCTCCAAGTGCAACTCCCGAAGCATCTGCTGAAGCAGAACTTAAAACCATTGAAAAAATAAAAGAGATGGTTGCAGATAAAGTTTCAAAACTTAATCTTGTTGAGAAAAGAGGATTTGTAGGAGTCGTACAGGATACTTCAAATACTCAGATCACGGTACAAGACATTCATGGAAAAAAACGGTTTGTAGATATTGATGAGCTGACAAAATTTCAAGACTCAATCGGATCATCCAAAACATTTGGTATCTCTGATATCACCAAAGGAAATAGACTTGCTTTTGTGGGAAATTATAACAAAGATACCGAACGTCTCCTTGCACGTTTTGTAACAAAAACTGTCTCAATCCCTGAGTATGTGCAAGGTACAGTAACTGAAGTTGATGATGATGAATTTACCATAACTGTTACAACACAGAAAAATGAAAAAAAGATGGTTGACGTTGAACGGTCTACTACTACAAAAGTATACGACTCTGAAGAAGGTGTACAAAAATCCGGATTTTCTCAGATCGAAGTAGGTGAAAAAATACTCGTTGTAGGATTTCCTAACGAAGATGATACAACACGACTTTCAGCATCCCGTATTCTCCATTTTATTCAAACAGAAGAATCCTCCTCAACAACTACTGAACAAGAATAAGTTTTGGGAAACCTTACACTTTTTTTAGTATCTGTGTTGTTCCGTCTTCGCGATCTTTTATCATATACCCTTTTGCCTCTATTTCTTTTCTCATTTTATCAGCGTCAGTATACCGTTTTTGTTTTCGCATCTGCTCACGCTCATGTACCACGGTTGTAATTTCTGAAGGAATTGACCGCATTGCAGAAACTTGCTCTGCAATTTTAAATCCAAATATTTGATCCATCATATAGAGCGATGCTGCTTTGTCTTTGTCTGTGTTTTTAGATCGAAGCATCTCCCATAAAAGCCCCAGAGCTTTTGGCATATTTAAATCAGTACTCACTGCTTCCTGAAAATCTCTGTCATACTCGATACACCCAGCTCCACCAATTTGAGGTAAGTCTTGTGCCACATCATAGAGCCTCTCAAGTGCATGTTGGGCAGCTTGGAGACTTTTCCAGGTAAAATTCATCTCCGTTCGGTAATGTACCTGAAAACTAAGATATCGGAAAGCAAGCGGAGAGATACTTTTTTTATGAAAGTCAGACAAAGTATAAAAATTTTCTTTTGATTTTGACATTTTTGCATCATCAACCATGAGCATTTCATTATGCACCCAGTATTTTACAAATTGTACCCCTGATGCAGCTTCAGATTGTGCCCGCTCATTAGTATGATGTACCGCAATATGGTCTACTCCGCCTGTATGTATATCAAGAGAAAGGCCAAGATATTTCATAGCCATTGCACTACATTCAATATGCCACCCAGGAAATCCTGTCCCCCAGGGAGACTCCCATTTGAGCGCGTGATTTTCAAATCTTCCGATAGTAAAAAACCACAGTGCAAAATCCTGAGGATTACGCTTTTTTGGGTCTACCACTACATCATCTCGTGCTCCCTCAAGCTTGTCTTCCAACTGTTGTCCGGAAAGTTTTGTGTAGTCTGCAAATTTTGATATATCAAAATAGACAGCTTGTGCTGTTTTATATGCATATCCTTTTTCTTGCAAAATCTCGATCAGCTCAATTTGATCCTGAATATGTTCTGTTGCACGTGCGACAATAGTTGGTCTTTTGACATTTACTGCATCCAAAGCATCCCAAAAATCTTTTTCAAAAAAATGAGCAACATCAAGGACACTTTTACCAAATTTCTTTGCCCCTTTTTCCAGTTTATCTTCCCCCTCATCTCCATCGGAAGCCAAATGACCAACGTCTGTGATATTCATCACATGTTTTACTTCATACCCATTTAACTCCAACACACGACGTAACACATCATCGTTAATGTATTTGCGCATATGGCCAATGTGGGCATAATCATATACGGTCGGTCCACACGCATACATCCCAACATGCGGAGGATTTAATGGTTCAAATTCTTCTAGTGTTCGTGAAAGTGTGTTATACAACTGCATAGGGAAGATTGTATCAGATTACGAGTACAATTTCGAGGTTTTTAAAGGGAAAATATCTAACATGATCCCATGGGAATTTGGATTGACACTTGTTCAAATCCAAATGAACGCAAAATTGTGGTAAGCTGCTTGCGTCCATTATCAATTGCCTGAGTAAGAATTCCAGATTCACATGCAGCTTGTCGAATCGCCCGTTCTGCTTCCATTCTTGCTTCAGACTCCAGATCTTTGTCTCCCCGTGTTAACAATCCCTGTCTTCTATCATATACCCGAGATTGCTCACTATCCAATCTGACAAATAATATCTCGGGTTGGGGCAATGTCAGAGAAATAGCAGTATCAGAAACTGAGATATCATCTTCATTTAACTTTGAGAGATCAAATCCACCCACTACTTCACCATGCGCAATAAAAAGTAGCTGATCTCCAAAAAGTAGATTTTGGAATTCATTTCCAGATGTCCCAGCATCAATAACTTTTTCAATTGTGAATTGCGCTGTTTCAAGGCGATTTAATGCTCGCATCTCTTTAACCACAGCAGCTCCATTTCTAAATTCGTATTTTGAAGTGAATTGAGATCGAATAAATAATCCTATTACCAACACTACGATTACAATCAACCCTGCAAAAATGATCTGAGGATATTTTTTTACCATATCCATATTGTACCACTCTCCCTACACTAAGTTCTAAGAACTTGTAACAGTGAGCCAAATCCCTGAAGTTTATCACTTGCTAAAATTCGTTCTTTTGTATTGGCGATATTAGCTTTCTTTGCTAGTTTTGCTAATACATCACGAGGACCGACTTCAATAATACCATTAACTCCAAGGTTCCTAAGACGTTCCTGCACCTGAACCCAATCTACTCCACGGGTTAACTGATCAACAAGTGCTTGTTTTATCATTTCTGGGTCTTCTGCGATATCATTAGTTCTATTAAGAATTATTGGTATATTAGGTTTTTTAAATTCAATTGTATTTAAAAATGCTCGAAATTCTTCTACAACTGGAGCCATTAACGGTGAATGAGCAGCAATAGAAATATCAAGGGTATCTGCACGAAGAGGTTTTTGTTTTTCTTGTGCATATGATCTCACTTTCTGGATCATTTCACCAATTGCATCTTTGTATCCACTCACTACAATTTGGTTCGGTGCATTAATATTGGCAATGTATACCGTTTTATTATCGATATATTGTTCTATTTCTTGTTTCTCCATTCCAGAGATAAAACCCATTCCTCCAGGTCTATCCACATCTGCCATCTTGCCCGCTTTGTCCATAAGCTCAGCACGCTTACATACAATATCAAGCCCGTCTTCAAATTCAAGTCCTCCTGCTGCCACAAGAGCTGGAATTTCTCCCATGCTATGCCCTGCAACAAAATCAGGTAAAAATCCAATCTCTTCTAGTACTGCATGTATTGCTACTGAGTGCGTATATATTGCTGGCTGAGCAAATACAGTATTGCTCAATTCTCCATGAGGATTATTAATACAGATATCTGTTATGGAGTATCCAAGATGATCATCTGCGCGATTAAATATATTTTGTGCAGTTTTTGATTCTCTAATTAACTGTTCACCCATCCCAGTATACTGAGAACCTTGACCAGGAAACACATACGCCACAGTAACTGGTTTTGAAAGCCATTCTTTTGATTCAGCCAGTGTCTCTAACATCTGATACAACTATAATACAGGAGATTTTTAAAAAATGTAAATTATTTCAGAAGTTCTTGGATCGCACGTTGGAGTTGATTATCAAATTCTTTTCCATCACTTTTCTTTTGGTCGTATACAACTTCAATATCAGGTTCCAGTCCTTTTTCATGCACCCACGTTCCATCTGGTGTCAGCCATTTAGCAATAGTCAGATGAATACTTGATCCTGCATCTACGTCAAGCGCTTGCTGAATTGTGCCTTTACCAAACGAGGTTTCACCGATAAGCTGTGCACGATCATGATCTCTCAGTGCCCCTGAGACAATTTCTGATGCAGACGCAGATCCTTTGTTAATAAGAACTACTAACGGAACGTCTAATAATAAGCCTTTTCTAGAAACTGAAAGTGCAGCTTCTTGTCCCGCTCCATCTTCTTGACGTACGATCACGCCACTGTCTACAAATTCAGACGCAATAAATACTGCATCTGTCAGATATCCTCCAGGATTGTTGCGTACATCCAACACTACTCCTTTTACATTATTTTCTTTTTGGATCTGGCTATATACATCATTAACTTTTTTAATCCACTCGTCATTGGTCCTGTCTCCAAATTGAGACACTCTCATATACGCAACAACAGAACAATTATTACAGTTTGCTGGTGCAGGATTACACTCATCACCACTACACTGAACTTTTTTCACCCAAGCAGTCACACTATCAATTTTGATAGTATCCCGAGTTACTTTAATATCAACTGGTGATTTTGCTTTATCATGTAATACACTCAAGGTAACTTGAGTACCTTTTTCTCCTCTGATTTTTTCAACCGCTTGTTGAATTGACCATCCGAATGTTTCGTCATCATTTACTTTTACAATGATGTCTCCTGAACGGATCCCTGCCTTTTGAGCCGGTGAATCATCAAGCGGAGAGATAACAGTAATCCTCTTGTCACTGGTCATACCAA
The DNA here is from genome assembly GCA_035445865.1 of Candidatus Levyibacteriota bacterium. Classification (GTDB taxonomy): domain Bacteria; phylum Patescibacteriota; class Microgenomatia; order Levybacterales; family GWA1-39-11; genus JBDHUV01. The sequence goes on along the minus strand of DAOMRL010000028.1, from coordinate 3,740 downwards.
GTTCTGCCCCGATTCCTGAAAATTCACCTGCCATCTGTGTTTTAAATGCATCATTTTCTTTTGGAGGGAAAAATGAGGTATATGGATCATCAAGACTCTCAAGCATTCCTGACACTGCTCCGTATAATAACTTTTGAGAATCAACTTTTGATTTATCATAATAGTCACGATTTACGCGATCAATGACGTCATACAACAAAGAAAAATCTATCGATTGTCCAGGAGGGGGTGCTTTTGTTTCAATACCCAAAACCGGTTTGTAATTTTCCCAGCCGAGGGTTACCGTACGGGTTCCGTATGCATATCCTGCCAATACACATACCACCATAAGAAGCAAAATTTGGAATCTTTTTACGTTGTTTTGCATACGCATCACTCAATTCTAATGGAAAGACAAATTGAAATCAAATAGAAAATTAGTTAATTATGAACAAATTACTGTTAGTCTGCTCGTACGGTGAAAGGAAGAATAGCAAGATACCGTGCGCGTTTTATTGCATCAGTAATTTTTCTCTGATGTTTAGCACACAGACTTGTTCTGCTTCGTGGGTGAATTTTGCCACGTTCAGACAAAAATTTATTCAAATCATTTGAGTTCATAAAATCAGGAGACTTTTTCTCCTTACAATATGAACAGTTAGTTATAAGTTGTACTTTTTTTAATGCCATACTATTTATATGTTATATATTCTAAAACGGAATATCATCCGGATTTATTTCTTCTTCTACTGGTGCTTGTTTTTCTTTTTTCTTAGCAACAGGTTTTGATGCTGCTTGTGATGGCTCATCCTCAGGAATTTCATCTACTCCCTCACTCGCATCAACTGATCTCTTTGAGTCTAGAATAAGCATGTCATTAATGACAATTTCTGTCAGACTCTTTTGTGCTCCATCTTGTGCAGTCCAGGAACGTGTCTGAAGTCTTCCTTCGACATATACCTTTCGCCCTTTTGTCAAAAGCTGTGAACACAGCTCAGCTAATTTGTTCCATGCAATAACTCGATGAAACTCAACATCTTCTTTTTTTTCACCATTCTCTGTTTGCCATGTGCGATTCGTAGCAATACCAATGGTACATACTGCTGTTCCCTGAGGCGTATATCGCAATTCAGGATCACGAGTCAGATTACCGATCAATTCTACTCTATTTAAACTTCGTGCCATATGCTCTGTCTGTTGTTTATTCTTTCACCAGTAAATATCGTAATATTTCTTCTTGCATCCGCATTTTATCATTTACTGTTGTAGGAATTGTATTTGCTGAAAAATTCATAACAACATATTCGCCAGTTTTTTCCTTTTTAATAGGATATGCTAATTTTCGGTCACCCAAAGAATCTGTTTTTGGAGATACTGTTTCCCCAATCCAACCCTGCACTTCCTGCATCAGTTTGTCACGGCGTTCTTTTTTTAAATCGCTTTTTAAAATAAGTACTAATTTATAATCTCGCATACAAAAACCGCCTTTCTAAAGGCTTGCTTGTATGATACACAACGAAGGTAAAAATTACAAGAGGAAAAGAGATTATTGACGATATAGGGTATAATATAATTTGATGAAACGATTAGCAATTTTACTTGCCATTTTACTCGTACTTGCACTTGGCTGGGAAATTGCTTCCCGATACATTCCACAACTTCGCACACTCACTGAAAATGCCCAAAATTCAGTTACTGACTCTCAAACACGTATCCTTCGAGAAGAAAATTTGGTTATTGACGTTGTTAAAAATGTAGGACCATCGGTTATCACTGTTGGGGTAAAACCTTCTGGTAGTTCAGGCGGGATTTCAGATCCTTTTTCTCTTTTTTTTGGCAGAGAGCCAGATATATCAGAAGATGAAAATGAAATTCAGTATATCGGATCAGGATTTGTAGTAGATAAAAATGGATTGGTAGTTACCAATAAACATGTTGTATCCGATTCAAGTAGAGAATATGTAATTGTTAATGAAAATGGAGACTCATTTGATGTTAAAAACATCTACCGTGATCCACTCAATGACCTCGCTATCTTACAAGTTAACGCGAATAACTTACCTACTGTAACATTAGGTGACTCAGAAAATCTGCAAGTAGGTCAATATGTGATCGCTATAGGGACAGCACTGGGAGAATTTAGAAATACGGTAACAACCGGTGTTATCTCAGGACTCGGACGAGGAATTACAGCCGGCAGTCCATTTGAAGGATTTGTTGAAAGACTTGATGACGTAATTCAAACTGATGCTGCAAT
>DAOMRL010000028.1:0-1479 GCA_035445865.1 Candidatus Levyibacteriota bacterium | reverse complement strand
ACTCAACTCAAGTGGACATGTAATAGGAGTTAATAGTGCGGTTGCATCTTCGGGTCAAAATATTGGTTTTGCCATCCCTATCAACATTGTTAAACAATCAATTGAAAACTTTAATCAAACGGGACAATTTAATAGACCCTTTATCGGAGTAGCATATCGAATGCTCGGAGAACGAACTGCCACTGCAAATGATGTGCCACCCGGTGCACTTGTCCAAGAAGTGATATCTGACTCTCCTGCCCAGCAGGCAGGCTTAGAAGTAGGAGATATTTTAACCAAGATTGACAATCAACAACTTACTGATGAAAATGGCGGGCTTGCAGGAGCAATAGCAAATAAAAAAGTTGGAGACAGAATAACCATCACGTATTTTAGAGACGGACAAACACGTGAAGTATCAGTGACCCTCGGGAATTCATCAGAACAATAAAACTATCTTCAGTAAATAGAAATGCGGGGAGTCAAGTTGACTCAACTCCCCGATGGCTACTCTTGAATGTGATACCAGAAGAAACGATCTAGTTCAGACCCATTCTCTATAAAATCCTCATGCGCACGAGCATGCTCATCGCAAAAAGGATATTGCTTCCAGAGGTGTGACTGTCTGAACCAAACTGCCGGCTGGTCACATACAATACATGATTCTTTCATGTAGTTGTGATTCTTGATTCTCTGATCAAGCAGATGATTGATTGCCTGATGCAACGGAATGTCTCTGCAAAAAGATATCTCCTTTGCAAAATCAAGCCACTCATGACTTTTAACTCCTGAACCTGCTACATACCAGAGCCTACTCTCAGCCTCCATGTTCAGCCGTTCTTCACTCATCAGATTTTCCTTTCTGTTCCGAAAATATGAGTGAGTAATTGATGTGATTATACCAAACAAGGTAGTTCAGGAAACAAGCATTGCTCCGCCTACAATAGAATCATCATCAACTTTCTCAAACTTTATTGAATAAGATGTTAACATGCTGACATATGTCTCTACTAATGTTTTGTAGTTGTGAGCCTTCCAAAAAAGACTTCCTTCCATTACTCCAACACAACTACGTTTTTTAAACTCTAAAATACCTGCAATTTGGCACGCAACCAGTGAGGCTGAATATTCCAATATCTTCTTTGCACGTTGTGCTGACTCATCACTTCCAATAGAAAGCTTTGCCAACTCCATTGTTGAGATAAGTGGCTGAACATTCGAATTACCTCTAATTTGTACATTGTAATGCTGAAAAAGATATGCTCCTGACACTTCTTTTTCAAACAATGCCTCTCCTGGGCGCTGAGACATTTGATCAAGAATTGTGGCTTCCTGACTAGGAGTAAAGATATCAAAATTTCCTGCTTCTATATTGATAGCTTGACCGTGATCAAACAACGCAAAATTTACTCCTGTTCCGACAATACCTCCAATCAATTCTTCTTGAGAATAGTGCATAAGCCCTGACAACAACAGACAAATAGTATCGTTGGCCACAGT